>JAAXVX010000400.1 GCA_013335275.1 Bacteroidales bacterium | reverse complement strand
GTCATGTAGTGCTTCTGCATTGTCTTCTTCGGATATTTCACACTCTTCCCGGAAAAGAATTGCCCCGGTGTCAATTTTTTCATCGATAAGGAAAGTTGTAACACCGGTTTTTGTCTCTCCGTTAATCAATGCCCAGTTTATTGGCGCAGCACCCCTGTAGTCGGGCAAAAGGGAGGCGTGGAGATTAAAAGTCCCGAGAGATGGCATGGACCATACTTCTTTTGGAAGCATGCGAAATGCAACAACTATAAATAAGTTTGCCTTAAAAGCATTCAGGCTTTCCAGAAACTGAGGGTCTTTTAGCGAAACTGGCTGAAGGACCGGAATTTTACAACTGTCTGCATATATTTTAACGTCGCTTGGAGTTGGAACAAGCCCGCGTCCGCTTGGTTTGTCCGGAACAGTAACAACGGCGGCGATATCAAATCCTTCTTCGATAAGCCTTCTTAGCGGGGCAACCGCAAATTGCGGAGTACCCATAAATACTATTCTCCCTCTGCTGTTCATATCGTCTCCCTGTTCCTTTTTCTTAAATCGGTAATTTTCTTAAGTATAGCAAGATATTTATCCGGGTTAAACAGATTTGAGTCTCTTGTAGATTTCCATGTGAGAAATATGCCAATCGGAAGCAAAACAAGCGAAGAGACAAACGTTCCCATTGCAGGGGTTATAGATCCGTCCGTTGCAAGTTTTTTTCCTGAGATGTCAATTACCCAGTAAAAGACAAAGAATAAAATCGAAATAACCGATGGCGTTCCCAGCCCTCCCTTTCGGATAATAGCTCCCAAAGGGGCACCTATAAAAAAGAAGATCAGGCACGCCAGAGATACAGTAAATTTTCTGTACCAGGCTATACTGGCCTGTCGTAATGGCAGCGAATACTGCTGCTCTTCAATTTCATAATTGTCCAGCAGTGTAAGTGCGCTCTCCATTTGAGCGAGAGCCTGTTCGTATGCTATTTTTTTCTCTCCCGCCGAGCGCCACTTTCCAATCTGATTCAAATCAACGGACTTCGTGAATTTTTTGGAAATAATGGTGTCAAACTCTTTTGCATAAGTCAGGCCTCCTCCCATAACAAGATTTCTAACCTGATATACCTTTATCTTGGCATAAGTTGTATCAAGAGAGTCTCTCATAGTGGAGAGCTCGCTCAGCTTAAGTGCATTTACTTCCCCGCTGAATCTGCCGGATTCCGACCGCTGGAACGCATAATTTGCGAGGGAGATTATTACCTCCTGTTTTTTAAATCCTATTTTCTGAATTGTGTACAGTGTGTCTTCAACTGACTCGCGGGGAGTTTCCTCATATGTGTTCCCGTCATATAGTGTAAAAAGCAGGTTCTGTTTGTCCGGAGTAAGTTTCATTGACCCCGAATCTGCAATTGTGAGGCTTAAGTTACCAAGGTTTTTGGAGTGGTCGTAAACCATCATCTTGTACAGCATATCGGTTTTTTCGTCCCGACTGTCTATACGGATGGTATAATTCTCTATTCCGTCATAGAATATTCCCGTTGGTATGCTTATCTCCTCTTTTGTTTTGTTTATATCATCCCTGAGAGTATATATATTGTCATACGCAAGCGGAATAAGGTTATTGGAAGCAAAGAATGCCCCAACTGAAATAAAGAAGGAGAGCACTATAAGCGGAGTCAAAACCCTCGGAAGCGATATTCCGGCAGCCTTCATGGCAAGCAGCTCGTTATTTTCCCCGAAACCGCCCAGAGTCATTATTGAAGCAAGCAGGGTAGCAAGCGGAAGGGCAAGAG
>JAAXVX010000399.1 GCA_013335275.1 Bacteroidales bacterium | reverse complement strand
CTGGGAAGAACCGGCACTGGAACAGGAAGAAGTGGTCACGGAGAGTGGAAAACCTATTCCGAATTTATGAATAACCAAATAACAGAGCTTCTTACAAATTATGGTGATATAAGAGCTCTATGGTTCGACGGATGGTGGGATCAGGATATACATCCGGATTTTAACTGGCATCTTGATGAACAGTATTCACTTATACATAAGCTAAAAGCAGATTGTATGATTGGCAACAATCATCACAGAAAGCCATTTGAAGGAGAAGACTTTCAAATGTTTGAACGCGACCTTCCGTCGGAAAACAAATCCGGACTCTCGGGACAGGAAATAAGCCGGTTGCCGCTCGAAACATGCGAAACGATGAATGGCATGTGGGGATATAAAATGCAGGACACCTCATATAAATCGGCAAAAGAACTCATTCATTATCTGATTAAGGCAGCCGGAAACAATGCAAACTTGCTACTGAACATTGGTCCCAGACCTAATGGCGAAATTCCTGAAATAGCAATTAATCGCTTTAAAGAAATAGGTAAGTGGATGAATACCTACGGCGAAACAATTTACGGAACGCGCGGAGGAATACTTAAACCCGAAGAATGGGGTGTGATAACACAAAAAGAAGACAAGCTGTATGTACACATCCTAAATTTAAAAAGCAATGAATTATATCTGCCTTTAAAAGGAATAAAGATAAACCGGGTAGTAAGCTTTGCCGGCAAGAAACCTATAAAATTCACAATTGACAATGGCGGAGTATTATTGAAATTTCAGGAGATTCCTTCTGGTATTGATTTTGTTGTGGAGATATCATAAATAACAGACACCTTTTAAATATTAGTTAATAACACGATAACCATTTTACATGAAAAACATACTCTCCATTGTTCTTTTTATCACTCTTTTCATTCCCGTATCGGCTCAGGAGAGCACATCTGCAAACGACTGGTCATATTCATACGATTTCATAGAAAACGGAACCAAGTGTGTCAATATTAAAGGCAAAATATTTAAAAATGCATATTTCACAAGCACCGACGAGTCGGGAAATTATGCATTCATCACATGGGACAAAGCCAAAACTTATGTAAACATCAACGGAAAGAGGCTCGGACCGTATGATTATGTAAACGAAAAAAACTTTGCAGATATTACCCCTGTAGTTCTAACCGAAGGAGGCCGCTATGCCTTTATGTATTCTCTAAAAGGGAAGAAATATGTAAATGTTAACGGAAAGATACTGGGCCCCTATCCTGCCATTGACTCCAGGTCAATAAAACTGAGCCCGGGAGGCAATTATTCGTTTACATAC
The DNA here is from genome assembly GCA_013335275.1 of Bacteroidales bacterium. Lineage (GTDB taxonomy): Bacteria > Bacteroidota > Bacteroidia > Bacteroidales > UBA932 > Bact-08. Next base: position 460 of record JAAXVX010000399.1, on the reverse strand, counting down.
CTTGTCAATCAGAACAGCCGGTTCGTAATGCTAAACGCTAAAAAGTACGGGCCATTTGCAAACGAAAGAAATATGTCCGCAGAAATTTTTGACGACGGGACATATTATTTTGAATACTCCGATAAAGATGGCAACTACTTTATTAATATAAACGGCAGAGTGCACAAGATGGAAGAGTGCGAACACCTCGACTATAAAACAATCAAATACTACTCCTTTCTTGAAAAAGGAAAATGGTTCCTAAACAATGCCGGCAGCATTCTGGGCCCATACGACTCTTTGGCATTGCTGTCCGCAGATCCGGGAAAAAACAGGATTTCATTTAAATATAAGTCTGCAAACGACTGGTTCATTTCAATCAACGGTAATATCTCCGGACCATACTCTAATATTGAAATTCCCTCAAGAAATCTGTTTCACGGAGATGTTTATGTTTACCGCTTTTTTGCAAAAAAAGGGC
>JAAXVX010000398.1 GCA_013335275.1 Bacteroidales bacterium | reverse complement strand
CTCAGAACATCCTCTACAATATCGCACTCTCTGGTAACATCTACCCGGTATCCCGGAACAGAAATTTCAGCACCCCTTTCGTCCGAAGAGAGTACTTCGTATTCGAGAAAGTTGAGAATGTTAAGTATGGTTTCTCTACCAATTTTTTTGCCAATAAGGGATTCAACCCTTTCAAAAGAGATAGACACTTCTGCTCTTTTAATCGGATTTGCATAAACCTCTATTATTTCACCGGCAATATTTGCTCCTGCAATTTCCTGCAATAGCCGGGCAGCTCTTTTGAGGGCATATGGAATAATTTCCGGATCGGCACCTCTTTCGTAGCGAAACGAAGCATCGGTTTTAAGCCCGTGACGTTTTGAACTTTTTCTGATTGTTACAGGGTTGAAATATGCACTTTCCAGGAAAATCCGTTTAGTATCCGCAGAAACCCCTGACGTAAGACCGCCAAAAATGCCGGCCATACACATAGGATTTTTGTCATTGCAAATCATAAGATCATCAGAAGAGAGTTTTCTCTCTGTCCCGTCAAGTGTAACAAAAGATTCGCCCTGAACCGCCTTTCTCACAACAATTACTCCTCCGTCAATTTTATCATAGTCAAATGCGTGGAGCGGATGACCTGTTTCCTGAAGAATGTAATTTGTTATATCTACAACATTGTTTATTGGTCTGAGGCCTATTGAAACAAGCCTTTTCTGAAGCCATTCAGGAGAAGGTGAGATTGTTATGTTATCGAACGTGATTCCGGAATATCTTGGCGCATCTTCAGTTGCCAGTACCTTTATCTCTATTGGTTTAGTATTCTCAGAAGAACGCTTTAATGCAGAAAAACCATCAACAGACGGCACTGACAAACGAGTGTTTTTCCCGTTTAGTCTGAGATATGCTGCAAGATCTCTTGCAACACCTATATGTGAAGCCGCGTCAACACGATTTGGAGTAAGGCCTATTTCAAAAAGCGTATCACTCTCCAGTTTAAGGAAATCTTTTGCAGTCGTTCCAACCGGAGTTTCAGCCGGCAACACCATAATTCCTTCGTGAGAGGTACCAATTCCCAGCTCATCTTCGGCACAAATCATTCCCGAGCTTTCTATTCCGCGAATTTTTGCTCTTTTAATTTTTACCTGCTCTCCGTTTGAGAATGTAAGAGTAGTCCCAACAGTTGCCACAAGCACTTTCTGACCTGCAGCTACATTTGGCGCTCCGCATACAATCTGAAGAAGTTCTTCTCCCCCGGCATCAACTTTTGTCAGGCTAAGTTTATCGGCATCCGGATGTTTTGAACACTCAACAACCTTTCCAACAACCACACCTTCCAGCGAACCGGGCAGCTGTTCCACCTCTTCCATCGCTTCAACCTCAAGACCGATTGAACTCAGGATTGTCTCTATTTCCGAAGGCTTTAAATCTGTATTAACATAATCCTTTAGCCATTTATACGATATCTTCATATGTCTGAAAATTTATCTGATACTATTTAAAAAGTGACTCAACAAACTCTTTTTTGTTGAAAATCTGCAAATCCTCAATTTTCTCTCCAACCCCAATAAACTTAACCGGGATTTTAAACTGGTCCGAAATACCGATAACAACACCACCCTTAGCAGTTCCGTCCAGCTTAGTAACGGCCAAAGATGTCACATCGGTTGCCTTTGTGAACTCCTTCGCCTGCTGATATGCATTCTGACCTGTAGAACCATCCAAAACAAGCATAACATCGTGTGGCGCATCCGGAATGAGTTTTTTCATCACGTTCCTGATTTTTGTAAGCT
>JAAXVX010000397.1 GCA_013335275.1 Bacteroidales bacterium | reverse complement strand
AATATGACGGATTTGCAAATATCATCTGGTTCATTGGAAGTATCCTTGCAATAGACTCATTTACATCTATCCTCTTTGCAAAAATCCGCTTTGAACACCGGCCAATAAAATTTGCAGTGTTCAAAACGATAAAGATTCTTTCCGAAACTCTGTTTAACTTCCTGCTGTTTTTTGCTGTTCCGTCCTATCTCGCATCCCACCCGGATTCGTTTCTTCTTAATTTCGTATCCGCAACACCGGATTTCACATACATCATATTCGCAATTTTCCTTAGCGGCATTGTTTCTCTTCTACTTTTCATCCCGGACCTCTTCCGGTTGAAGTTCAACCTTAATCCGAAACTGTGGCGGGAAATGATGCTTTATTCACTTCCCCTCATGGCTGCAGGACTTCCCGGAATACTAAACGATTTCATCGACCGCCCTTTGTTCCGTTTTTTCTCTCCGGAAGGACATGTGTGGCAGTCCGATCTTGGGATTTTCCAGGCCTGGGTAAAATTTGCGACATTAATGATGCTTTTCATACAGATGTTCCGTTATGCTGCCGAACCCTTTTTCTTTTCAAGAGCAAAAGAGGCTAAGTCCAAAGAGCTTTATGCCTCGGTTATGGAGCATTTTACAGCATTCTGCATGTTCATCTTCCTTGGGATGATGATGTATCTGGATATAATAGCACTCATAATCGGCAGAAACTTCCAGTCGGGAATTGACATAGTTCCCGTTATGCTGCTTGCCTATGTGATACTTGGTATGAACTTTAATGTTTCCATGTGGTACAAGCTCTCCGGAAAAACAAACTATGCCATATACATTACAATGGCAGGGCTCCCGATAACAATCCTCATTAACGTCATTTTCATGCCTCTTTACTCATATCACGCTGCAGCGTGGGGGCATCTGCTCAGTTATTTGGTAATGTTCATATTAAGCGTTTACCTTGGAAACAAGCACTACCCTATCCCGTACGACTGGAAAAAAATTATCACATACATCGGGTCGGGCATCCTGCTATATCTGGCATCCCTGCTTGTACCTGAGGTTCATTTTTTAATTAAATACACAATCAATACTATTCTTTTACTCGCCTTTGTTTTATTATATCTAAAAACCGAGAAGATTACCATATGGAAGTTAAAATTTTAAACAAATCCCGTTTTGACGCGCCTCAGTATGCAACAGTCCATTCTGCAGGAATGGACCTCAGGGCCAACATTGAAGAGAGTATAACAATATCTCCCCTTGAAAGGGTCCTTATTCCTACCGGGCTTCACATTGAACTTCCGGAAGGTCATGAGGCTCAAATCCGCCCAAGAAGCGGACTTGCCGCAAAACACGGTATAGGAATCGTAAACAGCCCCGGAACAATTGATGCCGACTACAGGGGCGAGATAAAAATCATTCTCGTGAACCTATCCAACGAAGAGTTTGTTTTAAACCCGGGTGAGCGGATAGCTCAAATGGTTGTGGCTAAATTCGAACGCGTGGAATGGAAATGCGTTGAAGAACTTGGCGAAAGCGGCCGCGGAGAGGGAGGATTTGGATCTACAGGCAAAAAGTAAAATACATTTTATATGAAAATCGAAAAACTGTACAGCATTTTTCTGGAATCGACAGGAGTAACCACAGACAGTCGTGCAGTAGCACAGGGAAATCTTTTTTTCGCACTTAAAGGTGACAATTTCGACGGCAACGACTATGCACAAAAAGCAATTGATGCCGGTGCAATATACGCTGTTGCAGACAGGCCGGGATTAAAAGGCGACAGGATTATATCTGTTCCCG
>JAAXVX010000103.1 GCA_013335275.1 Bacteroidales bacterium | reverse complement strand
CTCTCCTGCAAACCTTTCTATATAGAGGCCGGGCCGGAGCAGTTCAAGAAAATCTATGAAAAAGTCGATATATTCGTTCATCTCAAATTGAACGAAATCTTCCGGTTTTTCACTGAATTCCTTCTCCATTTGAGTTCCCTTTACTATTTGCAGCTGATGAAATTTTACGGAATTTACCGGCAGACTATTTATATAACCGGCCATAGCCATCATCTCTTCCCTGGTTTCGCCCGGAAGACCAAATATAAAGTGGGCCCCCTGGTCTATTCCTCTTGCAGCGGTGGATTCAATTATCTCCCTTGCCTTCCCGTAGTTGTGTCCGCGGTTTATCCTAAGCAAAGTCTTGTCATAAACCGATTCTATTCCGTATTCGATTATTACAATTTTCTCTTTTGAAAGCTCAGCGAGCCAGTCGAGTTTCTCTGCATCAACACAGTCCGGCCTGGTTCCTATAACTATACCTGCTATAAGCGGGTGGGAGAGTGCCTGTGCATACTTTTCCCTAAGTTCGGCTATAGGTGCATAAGTGTTTGAGAAAGGCTGAAAATAGGCCAGATATTGCGATGCTTTCCTGTATCGGTTTTTGTGAAATTTTATGCCTTCTTCAATTTGCAGCAAAATAGTCTTGTCGGGAGTGCTGTATGAAGGGTGGAACGCTTCGTTGTCGCAATATGTACAGCCGCCCAGTCCCGCAGTTCCGTCACGGTTTGGACATGTGAATCCGGCATCTATTACGATTTTCTGAAGGCGGCTGCCATACTTCTCTTTGAAGTATCCTACAAAGGAGTTGTATCTTCTGTTGTTGTTAAACTTCATTAAGTGTTTTTCCGGCACGAATTACATTTTTACCTTAATAATCGCTTTCTTGATAAATCCTTCTCCAATAAGAGGAGCATGTGCGTCATGAGGGAAAATAACTGCAAGGTTGTCCTCTCCCAGACTGATAAAATTTTCGGGGCTCTCTTCCAGAAAGGCAATATCACTGGTTTCGTCGTACGGAACGTTGTCGCCCATGCACCGGCTCCTGTCGCGAATCCCTATTGTTTCAGTACCTTTAAGTACAATATGGATGTCGATATACGAATCATGTACCTCAAGTTTAGGTATTTCCATGCCTCTTCCCTCTCCTTCCCATATTTTGCAGTATATATCCTTTCCAACCACAGGATATTCTCCCGGCTCAAGACTGTTTAGGTCGGTTTTCAGTATGTATGTATAGGCTTTCTCAAAACGGGGATGAATATTTAAATAACGCTCAAAACCTCTCAAAGAATCAACAATCATAATCTGTAAATTTTAACGCAAATATAATATCTTTGTAGTATTAACTAACCCCTAATTCCGTTCCTTATAAATATGAAATACCTAATTGCCGCATTGTTAACTGTTTCCCTTTTTTTATCGGCCTCTTTTGACCTTAAGGCTGCGTATGATGGAAAACAGGAATGGAGGGCTGTGTGGATTGCCACCGTCAATAATATTGACTGGCCGTCAAAGCCCGGCCTCTCTTCTATGGAGCAACAAAAAGAATTGATTGCTTATCTCGATTTATTCAAGAGCATGAACTTTAACGCAGTAGTGTTACAGGTGAGACCGGCTGCCGATGCTTTTTACATTTCCGGAAATGAACCATGGTCAATTTATTTGACAGGAGATCAGAAAAAGGGTCCTTCGCCGCTTTATGACCCTCTCGCTTTTGCGATTGAGGAGGCCCATAAACGGGGAATGGAATTACATGCATGGCTCAACCCGTACAGAGTGAGCCAGAATGTAGACAATATCAAAGACATGTCGCCAAATCATATTTATCGTAAGAGACCGGATATTTTCGTTAAATATGGCAATAAGCTGTACTTCGATCCTGCATATCCGGAAACAAGGGAGTTTCTCACAAAAGTTATTAAAGACCTTGTAACAAGATACGATTTGGACGGAATTCACTTCGACGACTATTTTTATCCTAACAGCGACTTTTCCGATGAGTCTTCTTTCGCAAAACACCCGCGTGGCTATAAGAAAGAGGATAAAATGGCATGGAGAAGGGAAAATGTGGATTTAGTAGTGAAAATGTTACGTGACACAATAAAATCCGTTAAGCCGTTTATGAAGTTTGGAATCAGCCCATATGCCGTCTGGCGCAATAAGAGAGATGATCCTAAGGGCTCAGATACCAAAAGCTATGGATATACAAATTATGACCACCTCCATGCGGATATTCTTAAATGGATGGAAGCCGGCTGGATGGACTATATTTTGCCTCAGCTCTATTTCAACATAGGTTATCCTGCTGCCGATTTTACAGTATTGGCAAAATGGTGGAGAGATTATTCTGCCGGAACACCTGTATACGGCGGGCTTGGCACATATCGCCTCGAAGCAAACTCAAAAATTGAAGCTTGGCGGAGTCCTCTTGAAATAAAGAAACAGGCTCTCATGCTTAGAGAAATGGACAACTATCAGGGAGCTTGTTACTTCAGTGCGAAAAACATGAAGGACAATAAACTTGGAATTAACTCCATATTAAGAGAGCTCTATCCAAACCCTTCAATCGTGCCTCAGATGCGCGGCTTTGAAACGAATCCTCCGGTTTCGCCCGAAGGTGCGTTAATGAGCATAAAGGGGGGAGATATTTTATTTAAATGGACGGGGGAAGATTTGCCAAAAGGGAATGCCTCTTTGGAAAAATGCAACTCAGACAGAGCATATTACTATCTCATTTATAAATTCAAAAAGGGAGAAACCCCTGACTTTTCAAAAGGGTCGTCAATCCTTGCACTTACAGGCGAAGCTAAATATTCTGCAGATGCAGCACAGGCACAGGCTTATGATTTTTACGTATCTGCTCTTGACCGGCTCTATAATGAGAGCAAAGCGGTAAAATTTAATGTAACCAAATAACTAATTAAGAAACACTAAATAATATTATGAAAAGATATCTGTTGGTTTTAGCATCGTTAATTGTTGCTCTCTCTTTTATGATAGAGTCGGACAAAGAGAAAACTGAAGCACAATTTGCAAAAATATCTGCCGTTGTAAAGGCAGAATTTGCTCCGGACCGTCGCTTAAAAACATTTGAGCCAAGCCTTTTTATCTCTTCAACAGGAGACACACTTGTTTTAAAAGGTTCTACTACTGAAGCAGCCGCAAAAAAGGCACTTCTTTCAAAACTTACCGAAGCAGGTCTTAACGTACTGGACAGTATGGTTCTTCTTCCTGACCCTGCACTGGGAGGCAAAACTTATGGAATAACAAATCAGTCTGTAATAAACTTCAGATATTCACCTACATATTCTGCAGAGTCTGCAACTCAGACAGTTCTCGGAACTCCTGTAAGGATTCTTGAGAAAAAAAGCGGCTGGACAAGAGCAATTACTCCTGAGGGATATATTGCCTGGGTAAGTAATGGCAGCATTGCACCTATGACAGAACAGGAATTCAACAGCTGGAGAGATGCAAAAAAACTTGTTATAACAACTCATTATACTCTTCTCCGTTCAGCTGCCTCTGAAAAATCACAGGTAGTGATGGACGGTGTCTGGGGCAATATTGTTAAATATGTTGCTTCATCGGGCAAATACTATAAAGTTGCTCTTCCGGACGGCAGAGAGGCGTTTTTGCTAAAGAAATATGCCACAGACTTTAAAGAGTGGATAAACAGCCGTAACCCAACTCCGGAAAACATAGTTGCAACTGCAAAACAATTTATTGGTTTCCCATACATGTGGGGAGGCACTTCAATAAAAGCAATGGACTGCTCCGGATTTACAAAGACATCATTCTATCTCAACGGAATCATTCTGGAAAGAGATGCTTCCCAGCAGGCTCTCACCGGAGAAGATGTAGACATTTCCAAAGGATTTGACAATCTTAAAACAGGAGACTTGCTATTCTTCGGTTCTAAGGCTACTGCCGACAAAAAAGAGAGAATTTCCCATGTTGGAATGTATATCAAAGACGGAGAATTCATTCATTCGGCAACATCAGTAAGAATCAACTCCCTTATCCCTTCTGCCTGGAATTACTACGACGGGTCAACAAGACTTGTGAGGGCAAGAAGAATTCTCACTAAAGTGGATATGGACAGCGACATTGTTTCAATTAAAAATCACCCTTGGTATTTTGCCAAATAGTACAAAAATAAATTTTTAAAAATACCTCTTATGACAGTAACTTCCAGGAGAAATTTTCTGAAATCGGCAGGTTTGATTACAGCTGCCGCTGCAATAATTAACCCGTTTGAACTTTTTTCTCAGAACAGGGAAAAGACAGTTAAGAGCGGGAGCAAAAAAATGGTTTTGACATTCCGCCCTTATGATGCACAAATGAAGCACGTCTTTACCATTGCAAATTCATCAAGAACAACTACACAGCTTGTACTCACAGAAATTGAATGGGACGGCTATGTAGGATATGGCGAGGCTGCCATGCCTCCGTATCTCGGAGAGACACAGGCCTCTGTTATCGAATTCCTGAGAAAGGTTGACCTTTCAAGATTCAGCTCTCCGTTCGAAATTCAGGACATCCTTTCATATGTGGATGCCATTTCAATTAACAATACTGCAGCAAAGGCAGCAGTTGACATTGCGCTTCATGATCTTGTAGGTAAGATTTTGGGTCAGCCATGGTGGAAGATATGGGGTTTCAACCCTGCAACAACACCAAACACATCGTTCACTGTTGGACTGGATACCGAAGAGGTTGTAAAGGAAAAGACCCGCGAGGCATCTCCTTACAAGGTAATTAAGGTAAAACTGGGGCGTGACGAAAAGACAGACAAGATGATGGTCAATACGATCCGCTCGGTAACCGATACAATTATTTGTGTTGATGCAAACCAGGGATGGAAAGACAAGCATTATGCACTGGATATGATTAACTGGCTCAACGAGAAGAATGTAAACATGATTGAACAGCCAATGCCAAAACTGCTTCTTGACGAAACAGCATGGGTAACTCAAAACAGCCCTCTTCCTATTATTGCAGATGAGGCATGCCAGAGACTTACCGATATTTACAAACTTAAAGGGGCATACAGCGGGATAAATATCAAGCTTATGAAATGTACAGGAATGCGCGAGGCAAGAGAGATGGTTTCTCTGGCAAAGGCATTTAACATGCGTCTTATGATTGGATGTATGACCGAAACATCATGTGCCATTTCTGCAGCTGCACAACTTGCTCCTGAAATGGAATGGGCAGACCTTGATGGCAATCTCCTTATCTCAAATGATGTTTTCTCAGGAATGCAAGTTGTTAACGGAAAGGTAACACTGAGTGACAAACCGGGTATTGGAGCAATAAAACTCTAAATTAAAATATTTTACTACCTTTGCGGCAAATAAATAAATTATGGCAAGTATAAGAATTATTAAAAAAGATATCGATTTTCTTGTTAGTGAGGTGATATCGGACTGTTGGGCATTTATCTATATCCATCAGGACAAGAAAGCTGATAAGGCTGTCGAAATTATGAATAATGCTGTTGAACTGAGAAACGAACTCTTTTCAAGAATTAATAATGTAGACAAAGCCGACGTTAAAAAACACTTTAAGGCTATCAATCAGGATTTGCTTAAAGGCGTTGATGCTCTTTTTGTTAGTATCAGCAATCTTACAAAATAGGTAGAACCCATTTCTTAACCGAAACTTC
>JAAXVX010000396.1 GCA_013335275.1 Bacteroidales bacterium | reverse complement strand
TCCCAAACAACCTCGGTAAAACCTGATATACTATGAATTTTTCATGCACAATTTCTACCAGTTAAGGATTTTTCTGAAATCGTACTCTTCGGGATTTGAAATAAATTTACGGGCAGCTTCATAATCATCCTTGGTTATGTAGTGCATAATGTTGTTGATAATCGCCTGAACTCTGTCTGACTCAAGGTTTACCCCTCTTGGCGGAATTTTTCCGGTCACAGGATCCTGAATATCTTTAAGATAAAGTGGTTCAACTTTTCCAAGGTGATCTATATAAACCATACAACCGGTTTTCCCTTCAACAAACAACTGATGCAAACCAATTCCCAATTCTGTACAATACACTAAATCATAGGCACTTGGAGACTGGCATCTCAACTCATATCCAAGTTCTACGGGCCTTATCTTTGTCTTAACTCCCAGTTCCCTCAATCTGGTTTCCACCATTTCACTGAATATATGTGCTTTTGATACTTTACCAAGTTCCGGATGGCCATGTTCGTCATACGAAAAAACAACACCCGATTTCTTAAGTTCGTCGTCGCTTAATTCGTGAAAAACACCTTCCGAAATCATGACCGCACCATAATTTATATTAAGAATTAATCTTTTAACAATCGAAGAAACAGCAATTTTAACAATTTTATCTACAGTAATTGTTGTCTTGTTGAACATCTCAGGAATAACTATCATAGGATAGTGGGCAGCAGATCCGATTCCAAATGCAAGGTGTCCCGCAGAACGTCCCATTGCACATACAACAAACCAGTTATTGCTTGTTCTGGCATCTTCATATACTGTCGTTGCAATCCGGGCTCCCTCCGATTTAGCAGACTCGTACCCGAAAGTTGGCCTGGCAAGAGGCAAAGGCAAATCATTATCTATAGTTTTGGGAACATGAATGTTAGAAATATCGTGATTATGGTCAGACAGAAATTTTGCAACTTTATTGGCAGTTGAGGCAGTATCGTCGCCCCCTATTGTTACCAATAACTGGATATTGTTTTCTATGAAGAAATTTAGGTTGAAATTTTGTTCGTAATCTATTGGTGACGGCTTATATCTGCTCATAATCAGATATGATCCTCCCCTGTTGAAAATTGAGTCAGCCATCAGAAAGTCAAGTTCGGTATAATTAGGTTCTTTTGAAAAGAGCCCTTTGTAACCACCGTGCAAGCCTAAAACACGATAACCATTTGAAATGAAGGTTTTTGCAATACTACCAACTACGGTATTCATTCCAGGTGCGGGACCTCCTCCCGTTAAAATTACAATTGATTTTTTCATCGTTACATTTTATTGAGCGCACAAAGGTAACAATTATTAAAAAATATTTAAATTTGTGTAATACATTATGAAAAAAAAGAGAGAAGAGGCCGGCGCACGAATTGCGCAACTAAGAGAAATAATTAACGAACAAAACAGGAGATATTATATAGAAAATCAACCTGTTATTTCCGATTTTGAATACGATATTTTGCTCAATGAGCTTCAGACTCTTGAAAAAACATATCCGGGCTATTTTTCCGAAAACTCTCCAACTGTAAGAGTTGGAAGCGATTTATCTGATGATTCTGTTGCTTCTGAATTTAAACAGGCCACTCATAAGTATCCAATGTTATCTTTAAGTAACACTTATGATAAGGAAGAGTTATATGCTTTTAATGAAAGAATTGTAAAGTCCGTTGAATCACAGGTAAACTATGTTTGCGAATTAAAGATCGACGGCTCCGCCATATCTCTTTCATATTATAATGGAAGGCTGGTTAGGGCAGTAACCCGCGGTGACG
>JAAXVX010000395.1 GCA_013335275.1 Bacteroidales bacterium | reverse complement strand
ATCCGGCAATAAACATGCAAATGGCATTTTGGCCCGTTCAATCTCCTCAATGGCTGACATCTGTATTTGGAGGAGCTTTTGTAATCTATATTCCTTCTGAGGCTATTAATCCAAATGTGTATGTGAGCCCTATAGGAAGAACAGATAAAAACTACAAGATTCGCATAGAGGAGGTTATTGATGCCGTTGAATTAGTTGGAAACATTAACCAGGTCCAGTTAAAGAGGGTTCCGGCAGTGCTGGATGCAGGTGCGGTTACAGTAGGTGGCACTTACCTGTCAAAAAGTGTTGCACGAAGAATAAAGACAACTCTTACCGATGGAAGGATCATTTATTATGATACAAATAACAGCTCAGATGATTTTACTGTTATGAATATTCCGGAAATACGTAGAAACGGCGCAAAAGCTCCATCATGGAACGTATGGAAATAATTGTTAACAACTACAAATTAAAAACAATGAAAAAAATAAAAAATATTTATTGGGCTGGTACGGTAGTGTTAACTCTGCTACTTTCTCAAAATTTGTGTGCCCAGAATAATAAAGAGAACTTAACATCTCCTGCCTCAATGGAGCTCTTAAAGGCAAAATCATTATGGTTTAACTCCAATAACGGAGCCGGTGTTATTCTGGATAAAATGGTCAATTTCAACGAGCTTAGATTTGATTACAAATTGAAATCCGGCGACTTCAAAAGAAAGTTTGAAGGCGAAAGAGAACGTCTTGTTGGCGTATCCTCAGAAGGCGGATTGAATCTTAGCGGCGGTTATGTATGGGGACAATTCGGATTCAACAACGAAAAGCAGACCGGCACCCTTTATAATACTACAATGCTTGATCCTACAAGAGGAAACCCATATTATGTTGTTGACAAAAACCTCAGCGATTGGGTTAAACAGGACTACAATCTGCAAATGAAGGCCTCTTCAAAGAGACTTTGGGACAGAATACACCTTGGCATTGAAGCTCAGTATGTTACCAAAACAGGAGCAAAACAAATTGACCCCAGGTCAAAGACTGATTTTTATACACTTACCGTAAAACCCGCAATGGTTTTTGTTTTTAAAAACCATGCCGCAGGTCTGAATCTTGACTACAAAAAAATTAATCAGGAGTCTTCTACAACAAACAGCAACGACCAGCAGAACCAGGATGTGTTTGTAATGAAGGGGCTCGGAAATTTTTATTCTGCAGTTGTAGGCGGTTTGCAATCACTCAAAAAATTTGTCTACAACGGTAACAGGCTGGGTGGAGCAGTTCAGTATTCTTTTACCGGTAAATCCGTTAAGTTTTTGCTTGACGGTAATTATTCCTTTATGGTTGAAGATGTAATAAGTGATCAAACCAAACCCAAAAAAGAAGGCACAATAAAGGAAAACAATTACGGAGCAAAATTTCAACTGGTTACAACCGGTAAGAACATTAGCAAGGCAGAACTTTCATATTCCGACAACAAAATCAGCGGGATAGAGTATGTTCAGGTTCTTGACAACTCGTTTGAAGTACAAAGATGGATAACCATGTATCAAAGCATAAGATCTACATTCTCTCAGAAAGATGTGGCCTTAAGATATGACTTCTTCAAGGGTGGCGATGTTGAATACAAGTGGAGAGGTGGTATATCTGCAGTTTATGCGAACTCGGATGATCTTTATATTTTGCCTGAATCTTACAGGAAAATAGAAGATCTTATTCTGGGCATCAACGGAAAAGCCAATCTGAAAATTGGCAAAGCCAGCAGATTACTTGCAGGCCTGTCATTAAACTTCAAGAACAACCTTAATAAGG
>JAAXVX010000102.1 GCA_013335275.1 Bacteroidales bacterium | reverse complement strand
CCAACGAGCTACCAACTGCTCCACTCCGCGATATATTTCTAATTTGGTATTATGTCTTTTTTAAGGGACTGCAAAGATATAGTAAATGCATTACAATACCAAAATTATTTAGGCTTTTAACAAAAAACCAACAAGAGCATCTTTGGAAATTCGCTGTTGTTCACCGCTTTTAAGGTTTTTAATGCTCACTTCACCTTTTGCCAGTTCGTCTTCTCCAACTATCGCAAGAAAAGGGATTTTCTTCTTGTCGGCATAGTCAAACTGTTTTTTAAGTTTAGTGAAATCGGTGTAAATTTCCGTAACCACTCCCGCTTTGCGTAACTCTTTAACAATGGGGATTGTAAATAATACCTCCTTGTCGCCAAGATTGGCAAAGAGAACTTTTGTTCCTTCAACGGCATCGGAAGGAAATTTATCAAGCGACTGAAGCACATCGTAAATCCTGTCTGCCCCAAATGATATACCTACTCCGGAAACATTGGGCAAGCCAAAGATTCCTGTGAGGTCGTCATATCTTCCTCCCCCGCAAATACTTCCCATTGCAGTATCCTTTGCCTTTACTTCAAAAATTGCCCCGGTATAGTAATTGAGCCCCCTTGCAAGAGAGAGGTCAAGCTCTGTCTCCTGGTCCACTCCTGCTGTTTCGATTAGGTTGAACAAAGTTGAAAGTTCGTCAAGACCCAAAGTGCCAATTTGCGAATTTGCAAGTATAGGTCTCATTATCTCTATCTTTTCACGGGTAGTTCCTTTAAGCAGCAGTACCGGTTCGATTATCTCGATTGCCTTACCGTCTATTCCTTTTGAAACCAGTTCCTCTTTAACAGCCTCTATGCCTATTTTGTCAATTTTGTCAATGGCAACAGTAATATCAACAAGTTTATCCGGATGGCCGGCAATCTCTGCAATGCCGGACAGCACTTTTCTGTTATTGATTTTAATGCAAACGTTCAACCCGAATTTTCTAAAGACATCGTCTACAATCTGGACAAGCTCAAGCTCATTGATGAGAGAATCGCTTCCTACAACATCAACATCACACTGGTAGAATTCACGGTATCTTCCTTTCTGGGGCCTGTCTGCGCGCCAAACCGGCTGAATCTGATACCTTTTGAACGGGAACACCAGTTCGTTCTGATGCTGAACAACAAATCTCGCAAAAGGTACTGTAAGGTCATAGCGAAGACCCTTTTCGCACACTTTAAGCGAAAGTGAATTGCTGTTTCCAAGCATTGCCGGCTCTATTCCCGCAAATGCATCGCCCGAATTCAGGACTTTAAACAAAAGTTTATCTCCCTCCTCTCCGTATTTTCCAAGTAAGGTTGAGAGATTTTCCATCGAAGGCGTCTCAATTGGAGCATAGCCGTAATGTCGGAAAACAGAGCGTATTGTGTTGAAAATATAGTCTCTGCCTGCCATCTCTGCAGGTCCGAAATCTCTTGTCCCCTTTGGAATAGACGGTTTTTGTGCCATTTTAATTCTGATTATCTAACGAGCCGCAAAGTTAAGAAAAATCCTTAATGTAACGGTCAATTGCTGCCGCTGCCTTCCTGCCGGCGCCCATTGCAAGTATAACCGTTGCTGCTCCGGTTACGGCATCTCCTCCGGCAAATATTCCCGGACGTGAAGTCTGTCCATCGTCATTTGCCACAATGCAGTTCCATTTATTGGTATCCAGCCCCGGTGTTGTTGATGCAATCAAAGGATTTGGCGATGTTCCAAGCGACATAATCACAACATCTGTTTCGATTTCGAAATCGGAATCAGGGATTGGAACAGGAGAACGGCGGCCGCTGGAATCGGGTTCGCCAAGTTCCATTGATATACAACGGATTCCCCTTACCCATCCTCGCTCATCTCCAAGAATCGCAACAGGATTTGTAAGCATTCTGAATATTATGCCCTCCTGTTTGGCATGGTGTACCTCCTCTACCCTTGCCGGAAGTTCTTTTTCTGTTCTTCTGTAGGCAACAGTTACGTCTGCACCCAGCCTGAGTGCTGTCCTTGCTGCATCCATGGCAACATTTCCGCCGCCAACTACAACAACTCTCTTCCCAACATAAATGGGAGTATCATGTTCAGGATCATAAGCCCTCATAAGATTGTTCCGGGTCAGAAACTCGTTGGCAGAAACAACACCGTTCAGGTTCTCTCCGGGGATTGACATGAATTTGGGCAAGCCTGCACCGGAACCAATAAATATTGCAGAAAAGCCCTCTTCGTCCATCAATGAATCAATTGTCACGGTTCTTCCCACAACAACATTTGTCTCTATTTTGACTCCAAGCGCACGCACATTGTCTATCTCGGATTTTACAACACTCTCTTTTGGCAGACGAAATTCCGGAATACCATACTGAAGCACCCCGCCCGGTTCGTGTAGAACCTCAAAAATAGTGACATCGTAGCCAAACCTGGCAAGGTCGGTTGCACAGGCAAGCCCGGCTGGTCCGCTGCCCACTATTGCCACTTTTTTCCCGTTGGCAGGAGCTTTATCTGTAAATCTCACATTGTTTTCCCTGCTCCAGTCTCCTATAAACCTCTCCAGCTTACCAATCGCGACTGCCTCTCCCTTAATTCCAAGAATGCAAGTTCCTTCACACTGGCTCTCCTGTGGGCAAACCCTTCCGCAAACAGAGGGCAGTGAACTGTCTTTTGCAATTATGGAAGATGCCTCCCTGAAATTACCCAGCTCAATCTCGCGGATAAACTGCGGGATTTGTATACTCACCGGACAAGATGGTACACAAAGCGGATTTTTGCATGAAAGACATCTTGAGGCCTCAAGAACTGCCTCAGCTTCATTATAGCCATAGCTCACCTCTTCAAAGTTTTTTGCCCTGATTGCAGGATTCTGTTCCCTTACAGGAACTCTTGGAATCTTATTTCTCATATTTTTAAAGCTAATATTTACTTTTTATCAAGACCGATATTGCATTTATGGTCCGCCTCTATTTCAATTGACTTGTACATTGTCTGACGGCGCATTGCCTCTTCGAAATCGACAGAATAGGCGTCAAACTCGGGACCTTCCACACAGGCAAACTTTACTTTTCCTCCAACGGTAACCCGGCAAGCACCGCACATTCCCGTACCATCTACCATGAGGGTATTCAAACTCACAATTAAAGGTATTTCAAATGGTCTGGCAGCAATTGTCACGAATTTCATCATTATCATGGGACCAATGGCAACTGCATGGTCATATTTTTTATGACCGGGTACAGAACTTTTTACCTTGTCTTCTTCAAGCAGTTCTTTCATAATTTCCGTTACCAGGCCTTTTCTGCCGGCTGTACCATCGTCGGTACAAATGAAAAGATTGTTGCAAACTGCCCTCATCTCATTTTCAAAAATAATGAGATCCTTTGTTTTTGCACCGATAATTACATCAACTGATGCACCTTTTGAATGCAGATACTTTACCTGAGGATAAACGGGAGCCGTTCCAAGACCTCCGGCAATGAAAAGGAATCTCATTTTAGAAACCGCTTCATCGGAAAGATGGATAAATTCGGAAGGGAGCCCAAGCGGGCCAACAAAATCCGTAAAAGAGTCTCCTTCGTTCAGGTGGCATATCTGGCGGCTCGATGCCCCCACAACCTGTGTAACAATTGTTACCGTTCCCTTTTTTGCATCATAATCGCAAATAGTGAGAGGAATCCTCTCCCCTTTGTCGTGTGCCCTTACAATTAGAAATTGTCCCGGTTTTGCCGCTTTGGCCATCCTTGGAGCTTCAACCTCCATAAGAGTAATAATTGGGGTAAGATCCCTCTTTACTAATATTTTATACATTAAACAATAACTTTAATATAACTTTTCAAATGTGTATCCCAGTTTTTTGAGTCTTTTGATTATTGAATCCAGAGAGTCATAAAGTTTGTCCGGCCTTTCCGCAACAACCCCCGGATGAATGAGAATCAGAGCACCGTTCAGATTCTTCTCCTTTTCAAATGCAAAAAGTTTATCCATAAGTTCCCGGCTGGTTTTGTAGCTTTTCATGGATGGTTCTGTGTAATCGGCAGGTGTCGCTGTTCCCGGTGTGTAGTTGATAGTTTTAAAACCAAGCACGGATGCGGTATAGACCGACTCTTTATTGTACCATTCATAAGGTGGCAGGAACCATAAAGCGTCCGCTGGTTTTATCCCAAATTTTTCAAGTTCCTGAATATTCCTCTTTATATCATTTACGAGGCTGTCTCCTGCAACTAAAGAAATGTCCCTCTTGTCCCATGGTGCATAAAGCAGATGCCTGTCCGAGTGTGCCCCCACATAGTGCCCGGCATCAATCATTTTTGCAATTACAGGTTTCATTTGCGGTAGTCTTGCAAAGTTTCCTGTTAGAAAGAAAGAGCCTTTAATCTTGTTTTTCGCAAGTGTACTTATGATTTTTTCTCCTCCCTGAAACATTGAGTCAGCAGAAAAAATGAGATAGATAACCTTCTTATCCGGATTAATCCTGACTATTGCTCCCTGAGAATCTTTTACAACGGATGTTACTTTATCTCCTTTTGAACTACGGATTTCTTTCCCTTCGTTTTCCATTGAAGCAAAATAGTAGCTCAACCCTGCAGTGCCATCCATTGTTGGCTCATTTGAAGAGTAGTCTCCCATGTCGTCGTGATAAACTGCACGTCCGTTATTGAATACCGCATAACTGTCCGCTTTTCTGAGGGCGTTTCCGGCTCTTGTTATAAATAAATTTCTCTCAATAGGGCCGTCAACCAGGCCGCCATAAGTTAAGTCGCCGTTATTTGCAGTGTATGAAGAGTGTGGCGAATCAGGAAAATCGCCCCCTTTAGGAAATCCAACAATCATTGATGTTCCCCAGGGGTTACAGCCGAACAGCCAGTCCCTGAGAGCCATCTCCATTTCAAGAAATGTATTGTCTCCTGTGGCCTTTCTGTAAAGGTGAGCCTGTGTGATTGCAGCAGAGACAAGGTTGTTTGAGCACCAGAGGAATGGAATGCCATAAACAAAAGGGTCATCCCCTGCTCTTGAACGAAGATCTTCAAGCCCCTGTTTCATATATCCAACGTACTTCTCCCTTACTTTAGGGTCGGAAGATGTGGCAAGAAAGTAATGTCCCAGGTTAATAAAAGGGTAATACTGATAGTGACGCCCTCTGCCAAGCTCCATCCACGGAGAAACCGGTTCCAGTTCTCCCCAGTAGTCGGCTTTTGTTTTCCACTGGTCGTCTTTGGTATAGTTGTAGAATGTTGCTGCTGCCAGTTCAATATCATCCACATAAGTGTCTTCCTCATAAAAATAAGGAGAAACAACACACGCCGTTTGGGTATTTCCCGGTTTTTCAACGGCAAAATTAAATGCCTGCTGAGCCTTTGTTTTCATTTGAGCAGCAAATTGCGGGTCCCTGTCCTTAAATATTTCAGCTCCCATTGCAAAACTTGAGGCAAATTTTCCCGCGGTTGAAGCAACCCCGGTTGTTCTGTTAATGTGTTTGCCAAGCCCCTGCGGTTTTCCTGTAACAAAATATACAGGACGCCCTGTTCCGGGGCCCCATCCGTAATCTACCTTGTCATTTTGTGGGAGACGGAACCCTGCATGGTCCCTGTCATCGGCAATCTGATTGAACATTACCTTGTCTTCCGGATTCATTCTCATTAACCAGTCCAGACCCCAGCGTATTTCGTCAAGAATATCAGGAATACCGT
>JAAXVX010000101.1 GCA_013335275.1 Bacteroidales bacterium | reverse complement strand
ACGGATATTACAACAATATCCGCAGAAACAGCAGGATACCGTCATTAAAACCATATTCAGATACATGTTTGATATCAGAAACTCCAAAACCGACCGGCAAATTTATGAAGTTTCCGGCAAAGTCAGCAAAATTTAATGAATCAATTTTAATCTACCTTAAGAACGACATTTATAGCAGTGACTATGAAATAGGTGATAGCCTGATAGTTTCAATAAAATCAATTCCTCTTGAATATAAAAAATCAAAAAACAATTTTGATTATACCAGATATCTGAAAGAAAAAGGAATTTATTCAATGGCATTTATATCCGGCGGAAAGGTTATTGTGAAAAAATCATCTGATCCGGATATAAGAGACAGGATACTTCGACTGAGGGAACGCTCCATTTCCGGATTGAATGAGAAAATTAACAATCCGGAAATACACGCAACTTTAGTGGCTCTCACAACAGGAGTCAAAAGTTATCTTTCCGACGATATCCGAAAATCATTTTCAAAGTCCGGCACAATGCATCTTCTTGCCGTCTCCGGACTTCATGTGGGGTATATTTATTCTGTTCTGCTTTTTATTACTTCAATATTCGGAAATTTCAGGTTTTCTGTTTTAATAAGAAGCATTTTAATAATTATTCTATTATGGGGGTATGCCCTATTTACCGGAATGGCTCCGTCAATTGAACGGGCAGTATTAATGGCAACAATATATCAGTTTGGGACGATTTTCGGCAAAAGAAAAAACAGTCTCAACTCACTATCGTTAAGTGCGTTAATCATTTGCATTTTTGATCCGGGAGCAGTATTTGATATCGGGTTCCAGCTTTCATATGCTGCAACTCTCTCAATTATATTGATAAACCCATTTATAAACAGGTTGTATCAGACAAAAAATCCTATCATGAAATATGTATGGACAACAGTTTCAATTTCTACTTCCTGCCAGATTGGAACTTCGATACTCACAATATATTATTTCAAATTTATTCCGGTCTATTTTATGATTTCAAATCTTCTGGCAATACCGCTTAGTTCAATAATAATTACCACAACAATGATTCTGGTTGTTGCCGGAGATAGCGGAATATCTGTTTTACTTGTTCCTCTGCTCAAATTTCTTGTCCGGATGTTAAACGAGTCTATGGCAATTATTTCAACACTGCCCTATCCTGTTATAGAATTTTAAAGAGTTCCGGCAATCATAATAACGGAAATTACGGCAAGTGCCACACCGGCCCATTGTTTTGCCGAAAACTTCTCTTTAAAGAACATAACTCCTATGAGTGCAGTAAGTGATACCACTGCTGCATTGTGAACAGGAAATACGACAGAACCTCCCATGAGACCAACGTTTATAAGAATCATCTTTGATACGAGGAAATTGAATATACCCATAATTGAGCCCCAGAGAATAGTGTTGTATGAAAATTTTTCTTTGGTTTTTATCCATAGCCTGTCCGAAACGATTGTCAATATGCCGATAAACGAAGCTGTTGCAAAAATACCCATCAAAAACAATTCTATTTCAAATTTTTGTGTTATTAAAATAGTGTTTGTCAATTCCATAGAGGTATCAATCAGTCCGGATACCAGAAAAACCGAAAGAGGCAGTAAAAGAGCCGATAACTTTTTCTTCTCCGTCTCTTTTTTATAAAGAATAAGGACAAAAGATGCGAGCGCCAAAGCAATTCCAACAAGTTTAAATGGAATATTATCGTGCTGACCCAAATACACAATACCTACAGAAACAGGAATTACTACGGCCATTTTATTGAGTGCCGTTGTGAGTCCGATACCAGCCCGTTCTGTAGAAAAAATCATCAGTATAAAGCTTACTATAAACAGAATACCAACCCATAAAGACGCGAGTATAAGGTTTGTGCTATAGTAATCTGTAATAGTTGAGACTGGATATTTATATGTTATCAGAGTGAATATCAGAGCAATAATATAATTGATAGTAATTGCCAAAAACTTATTTAATCCCTTGATATTTATAATTTTGAGAGATATAAACATCCCCAGGGCAAATAAAATGTGTATAATCAGATAGATAATGTTCATGTTGAAATTTTGTTCAAAAAATTAAGCTAAGTTAATCTTAAATTTACATACTTTTGTGACCGTCTTAAAAAATTCAATTCAATGGGCGGTCTATTCGGAGTTATTTCAAAGCAAAAATGCATTACCGATCTCTTTTACGGAACAGATTATCATTCACACCTCGGCACCAGAAGGGGCGGCATGGTTACATGGAATTTAAGCGGTAATTTTTCTAGAGCAATTCACAATCTCGAGAATTCTCACTTCAGAACAAAATTTGAGGAAGATCTTCACAAGTTTGACGGATTGTCCGGAATAGGAGTAATAAGCGATACAGACGCACAGCCAATTATTATTAATTCGCATCTTGGCAAATTTGCCATTTCTACTGTAGGTAAAATCAATAATATACCTCAGTTGGAGCAGGAAATTCTGGCTAACGGGAAAAACTTTACGGAACTTAGCTCCGGCTCTACAAACCCAACTGAACTAACGGCCCTTCTTATTACGGATGGTAAAGATTATACCGAAGGAGTAAAAATTGCACAGGATAAAATCAAAGGATCCTGTACTTTTTTATTGCTAAACAAGGATGGTATTATTGCTTCAAGGGATAAATTTGGAAGGACCCCGCTTGTTATCGGAAAAAAAGACGGTTCCTATGCAGTAGCTTCAGAAACCTGCAGTTTCTCTAACCTCGGATTTGAAGAGGAATACTATATCGGGCCAGGAGAGGTGGTATTAATTACATCAGAGGGTTATACTCAGCTCGTTCCTCCCGGAAAAAAATTGCAGATATGCTCTTTTCTTTGGGTTTATTACGGATATCCTACAAGCATTTATGAAAAAATCAATGTCGATGATGTGCGTTTTTCACTCGGTCATTCTCTTGGTTCAAAAGACACAACAGACCTGGATGTATCTTCGGCCATTCCAGATTCCGGCACCTGTATGGCAATCGGATTTGCAAGTGGAAAAAGAATCCCTTATCGCTGTGCCATTGTAAAGTATACTCCAACATGGCCAAGAAGTTTTATGCCATCGGATCAGTCAATAAGGAACCTTGTGGCAAAAATGAAATTAATTCCGAACAAAAGCCTTATAAGAGAGAAAAAAATTGCCTTTTGCGACGATTCCATAGTAAGGGGTACTCAATTGAAAGACAATGCCGAAACTCTTTTAAGTTTTGGAGCCAAAGAGGTACATATCCGAATCAGTTGTCCGCCTCTGGTTTATCCTTGCGAATTTATAAACTTTTCTGCTTCAAGATCTCCTCTTGAGCTGATTACCAGAAGGTTTATTCTGGAAAAAGAGGGGGCTCACAATAAAAACCTTGAGAAATATTCTGATTCAAATACTGCTGAATATCGCGAGATGGTTGATTATATTAAGAATGACCTTAAACTTTCGAGTCTGTGCTTTAACAGTGTCGAAGATTTGGTAAATGCCGTAGGTCTTCCGAAGGAGTCAATCTGTACCCATTGTTTCGACGGAACAAGTTACGGCGGATAAGCTAAAATAAACCTGTAAAATTTTGGTGTTTAAGATTTTTAATTAACTTTGTTACGAAAAATAACCAATTACTTAACCTTATTCATTACCGTTCATATGAACATTTTCGTTTCAAGCCTTAGTTTCCGCGCTAAGAAAGAAGATCTAGCCGAACTTTTTGCACCTTATGGCGAAGTTATTTCTGCCAGAATTATTTTTAATCGCGAAACCCGTCGTTCAAAAGGGTATGGTTTCGTTGAAATGCCTAACGAACAAGAGGGAAATGCAGCCATTGCAGCTCTTAACGGTTCCGATCACATGGGCCGCACAATTAATGTGGCTATAGCTAATGACAGACCTGTAAGAGAGGTAGAGGAGTAAAATCAGATATAACTGCAATAATAATAAGAGGATGCATGAATAATCATGCATCCTCTTATTAGTTTATTATCTCTGAGTTTGAGTAACTTAATTCAGTTGCTATTTAACAAGTTTCATTTCGTCAATAAGACGCTGCGCTCCGGCCAGTTTGTCAATCACAAACAAGACATAGCGGATGTCAAGGGAAATGTTTCTGCACATATCGGGATCATATGCAACATCACTCATTGTTCCTTCCCACACCCTGTCAAAATTAAGGCCTATAAGCTCCCCTTTTCCATTAAGTACCGGACTGCCGGAATTCCCCCCGGAAGTATGGTTTGTTGCAATAAAACAGACAGGAACAGTGCCATTAACGGCCCATCTGCCAAAGTCTTTTCCTGCATACAAATCTCTAAGTTTTTGAGGGATGTTGTAATCATATATCTGAGGGTTGTCTTTTTGCATGATGCCTTCTAGAGTTGATGAGTGTTTAAAATAAACACCGTCCAAAGGAACATAACCTTTTACTTTTCCGTATGTTATGCGCAAAGTAGAATTTGCATCGGGATAGAATGTTTTATCTTTCCTAAACTCCATCTGTCCTCTCATATATGTACGGTACAGTAAATTTAAATTATTGTTAAGTCCGTCATATACCGGCTTTACGCTATTCGTAAAATAATCGTTGAACTCTTTATACATAACAACTGCCGGGTCATTGTCAAACTTACCCGGGGTAACACCATCCGAAATGAACCGGAGGGCTTTCTCTTTCGATGAGAAAATAGAATTGTCAAAAATATAGGTTGCAAAAGAATCAACAGTTTTATATTCTGACATTTTATCTGTAAAATATTTAGGCTGATACTTAGCCGGAACATTTTTATAATACTCTCCCACTATTGCTACAAAAGATTTTTTATCTATCGGCATATAGTAATCTTTATAAAAATCTTCCATTATTGCCGATATATTTTCCGCACTTATTTCAGGAGACATTTTAGAATTTTTTAAAGCTGCAGAATATACTGTACCTGCAAATTTAATAATCTCATTTGCATTAATTGCCTCTGACTGATAGTCGTTTACAAATGCAAATGGCTCCAACTTTTTGTAAATGGCGGAAATTTCGTTTATTAAATTGGAGTATTCCGGTTTATCCTTTGCCCAAACGGAAAATGCTTTTTCAAATTCAATCTTATCATTTACAGTATTTAATCTTACAATTCCTTTAGCTTCTCCCTGCCATTTCTTCCATGAATTAGCAACAGATGCATTTTTGGACGCATACTTAATTCTGATTTCTGCACTTTTGGACATCTCCTCTTTTTGGATATCCAGCCTCATTGTGCGTAAATTGATTTTATTCGGGTTCGATATACCTGCAATATATTTTACGGCATCGCTCATCAGATACTCCTGCGTTCTTCCTGGATAGCCATAAACCAGGGTGAAGTCTCCTTCATTAACCCCATTAAGAGAAATGGGAAAAAACTTTTTAGGCTTGTAGGGGATATTCTCTTTTGAATATGCAGCAGGCTTGTTGTCTTTTCCCGCATATATACGGAAAATTGAAAAATCTCCGGTATGTCTCGGCCACATCCAGTTGTCTGTATCACCCCCAAATTTACCAATCGATGAAGGAGGCGCCCCAACAAGGCGAACGTCGGTATACGTTTCATAGACAAACAGGAAATACTGATTTCCGTAATACAGTGCCTCCACCCTTGCCTCGTAATTATTGTTTTGCTTTGCGGCAGCTATAACCAATGCCGAATTTGCCTTTACAATT
>JAAXVX010000394.1 GCA_013335275.1 Bacteroidales bacterium | reverse complement strand
CCTTCGGCAAAATTTATTGTAAGCGGTAAGGTAGTATCTTCCGAGACCAATCTTCCGGTGCAGAATGTTCGGGTGGTAATGAAAGGCGACACGACTTTCACAAATGCTTCGGGTGAGTATAAGGTAGCAGACAAGTATGCATTCCCGATGAACCAGACCTATAGCGTCAAATTTCAGGATATAAAGGGAGAGGCTCTCAGGCAGTATTCAGACCTCGACACCACGGTAGAATTCAAAAATCCGGTATTTGTAAAGGGTGACGGCCACTGGTATAGCGGTGAGACAGAGAAGGACATTGATGTTAAGCTGAAACCCAAAAAATGAGTGTCGACAGCATTCCTCTCAAGAAAAGAATTGCTCTGAATCTATTCAGAAGATTCAGGAAAAATGAGAGCAAACTTCATAAACTTAACTATATATTCTGGGAAGCCACGCTAAGGTGCAATCTAAGCTGCATCCACTGCGGAAGCGACTGCAAAAGGGATGCATCGGTGCCGGATATGCCTGTTGAACATTTTCTGAGGGCAATTGACCAGATAACTGATATTATCGACCCAAATAATACTACAATTGTATTCACAGGTGGCGAGGCTCTTCTTAGAAAAGATCTTGAAGAGGCCGGTCTGGCCCTGTATAAAAGAGGATTTCCCTGGGGAATTGTGACAAACGGATTGTTACTGAAAAAAGAGAGGCTTGATTCTCTTTTGAAATCGGGACTCAGGGCTGTCACAATTAGCTTTGACGGACTTGAAAACAGTCATAACTGGCTCAGAGGCTCATCAAAAAGCTATTCAAATGCCTTAAGCGCAATAAAACTTCTTCCGCAGGTACCCAATCTTGTGTATGATGTTGTCACATGCGTTAATCAGAAAAGTTTCGGAGAATTGAATGAAATAAAGGAGCTTCTGATTAGTTGCGGAGTTAAGGAGTGGCGGCTCTTTACAATATTCCCGATAGGAAGAGCCATAGAGCACCCGGAGCTGCAGCTTGACCCCGATAGTTTTCGGAAACTGTTTGATTTTATCGTAAGCACAAAAAAAGAGGGCCGAATTGGCATTAATTACGGTTGCGAGGGATTTCTTGGAAGCTACGAGGGAGAGGCAAGGGACAATCTCTTCTTCTGCAAGGCGGGAATCAATGTTGCATCTATTTTGGCCGACGGTTCTATATCTGCATGCCCGAATCTGAGGGCAAATTTCATCCAGGGCAATATTTACAAGGATAACCTAAGGGATGTCTGGGAGAAAAAATACTCTCTTTTCCGGGAAAGAAGCTGGACAAAAACGGGATTGTGCACAGATTGCAAGTTTTTCAAATATTGCGAGGGAAACGGGATGCACTTGCGTGATGAAAATACCGGAGAGCTACTTTTTTGCCACCTGAAACGCATCCGGGAGGGCGAACAGGTATTGCTGCCCAAGGAGTAATTCCTATATTTGATACAAATAACGCGTAGAATACGCAATCTGTTTACATCATGACCATTCTCAAGTACGTATTAATGATTATTGCGGGCCTATTGACTTTCCTTAAGGGAAACGCTCAATCGTATTCCGATTTAAATGAACTGACAGGATTCTCAATTAAGGCTTATTATAGTCCGGGTAATGAAGAAAGAGCGAGGTTAATTGTTGGGAGATGCGAGAAAACTATTAAGTATGTAAATGAGCTTGTTGGTTTTACTCCAACAATTTGTGTCTTGATATTGAATCCGGAACAATGGAAAAAATATTCAACACTACCAATATACGGAATGCCTCATTATCAGGACAATGGTACATTAGTTATTGCTTCG
>JAAXVX010000393.1 GCA_013335275.1 Bacteroidales bacterium | reverse complement strand
GTCTATCCTCCCGTTATCAAAATCGTCATAAATGGTTTTACCCAAAATCCCCCAATCGGATCCCCTCCATCTGTATATGCTCTGTTTAACGTCTCCTACAATAAGATTGTCATTTCCGGATGCAAGACTGTTCTCTATGAGGGGTTTAAAGTTCTGCCACTGCATAACTGAAGTATCCTGAAATTCATCGAGCATAAAATGGTCCAGCCGGCTGCCAATTTTCTCGTAAATAAACGGAGTGTCACTTCCGTCAATTATCCTGTTAAGCAGTTCAGTAGTTTCCGAGAGCAGTACCAACCCATTCTCCTTAGAATAATCTCTTATGAATTTCTCAATATCGGCAAGAATACCCAGAGAATATATATTGGAATAAATTGCCTGAGCAGTTTTATAGGTTATTCTCTCATCTTCAAAGTCTATTATTTTCCCTATTAAATCCCGCAAGCCATTGTCGTGTGCTTTTTGGACAAGTGCTGCCAGATAAGGGTTCTTTTTAAGATTTATTTTTGATATCCACCCCTCAGTACTATCATACATTTCTACAAATGTCTTTGTTGGAGAATCTGTATCGCCGGCAGCGAGTTTTCCAAATTTTTTCGCCCACGATTTTGCCCCCCCGCTAAAATCTTCTTCGGTAAGTCCGGACTCCTTAATTATCGCAACGCCCTCTTTCCCGTATGCGCGTAAACGATCTTCGAAAGAGGAGACTATCGTTTTAAGCATGTCTCTGTAACCTGCTATCTCACTTCTGTTTGTAAGTGATTCTCCTGCCTCTTTTTTTGCCAGTTTATATGCCTCCTTAAACAATTGCCCGGCAAGTGCATTTATTCCTTTTCTTGTATCCCAGTTCTCTCCTTTCTCTATGCTTTCGTATGAGAGATTCAGCAGCCAGTCCAGAAGTCCTTCATTTTCCTCTTTTCCCAGGTCCTGCATCATTTGGTCGGTGGCCTGAAACAATACCATATCTGAATCAAGTTCAACGCTATATGAGCTGTTTTTTCCTATTTCACGGGCAAAAGCCCTCATTGTCTGCTGAAAAAAACGGTCTATTGTACTGATGTTGAATGAAGAATAGTCATGAAGAATATTTATAAGAATCCTTTCGGATTTTGGATCATGTGCAGAGCGTTTAAAAAGTTCCTCAACAATGCGCCTTTTCATCTCTTCAGTTGCCTTGTTGGTGAATGTTACCGCAAGAATGTGCCGGTATGCAAAGTCGTTGGTAAAGAGCAGCCTCAGATACTCCATTGTGAGGTTGTGGGTTTTGCCTGAACCTGCCGAAGCCTTAAATAATTTAATTTTTCCTCTCATTACCTGCAGATTACATTAAACGGGCAAAATTCACATCTTTCAACAATCTCTGTCTGTACAAAAGGGACCGATTTATCAAATATTTCTAAAACTTTTGTTCTAAGAAGGTCTTCAAATGCTTCAGTCATTTCCGGAGTTACCAGCTCTTCGTTTGAATTCCCTTTTACAATTTCTCTCAGAAGGTAAGGTGCTGTTATTAGATTCTCTTTTTTGCCGCACATATACGCATACAAAAACATCTGTCTTGTAACATCGTACTTCTTTTTTGACTCCGAATCAAAAAGGTCGCTTAAATCGTTATACCTGTCCGGACCTTTGCCTGTTTTATAATCGACAATGCGGAGTATTCCGTCTCTCTCGTCTATCCTGTCTATTATTGCCTTAAACATTATGCTTCTTTCCGAATCAAGGGCAAATTCCTTTTTTAGGGTCTGTTCTGCAGACACATACCTGAAAGGTGCGATAGTGATGGCAATGGATACAGCGA
>JAAXVX010000100.1 GCA_013335275.1 Bacteroidales bacterium | reverse complement strand
AAGAAATTCCTCAGGGTGTCGAGGTTGTCAAAAAAGAGATATTTGAACCCTATTCAATCTATAAAATACTAACCGGGAAGAGAGGGAAAGCTCTTAAGCCCGGCTTTATAAACACAGGCGGGTCGGGAGCGAAAGCCGTTCCTTTCAGGGAGAAACTGTCGCTCTTTATCCGGAGCAATATGTTTATACCGGATCCAAAAACCTTCTGGATTTGTCCATCGGCACGGTTCCTCAAAAAATACCTCAAGGAAAATCCTGTTGAGGCAATTATCAGCACCGGACCGCCGCACTCGATGCACCTCATTGCAAAGAAAGTTTCCAGAGCCACGGGAATTCCGTGGATAGCAGATTTCCGCGACCCGTGGACAAAGATGTACACCTTCAAATACATGAGGTACTCGGCTCCTGTTATTGCAATTCACAAAATCCTTGAGAAAAGCGTGGTGGAAAGTGCAGATGCAATAGTGACGGTTACCGGAACAATAGGAAGAGAGCTTCGTGCATTACGGAAAAACGAATCGAAATGGGCAGAGACTGCGACGGATATGGGTGTTCATATCATAACCAACGGGTTCGACAATGCCGACTTTTCTACTGAAAACGTACCTCTGGAAAACTCTTTTACCCTCACATATACAGGCCTTTTCGTAAGAACCCAGAATCCTGCTGAACTTTGGAAAGTGCTGGCAGAGAGGGCTCGTAACAGTTCTGTATTTGCAAAGGACCTAAAAATAAGGCTCATTGGCCATACAGACGGCGCCATCCTTGAAGACATTGAAAGCAACGGACTGGGCGGAAATCTGGAAATAATGGATTACATGCCGCATACCGAAGTAATCAACTGGCAAAGGGGTGCTCAGATACTTTTGCTTTCGGGGGGAATGGAGCCGGAGTCCAAAGGGATATTAACCGGCAAATTCTTTGAATATCTTGCTGCCCGCAGGCCGATACTTGGTTTTGGACCTAAAGGCGGAGACATGGACATTGCACTTGAGGAGTGCGAAGCCGGAAAGATGTTTGACTATGACAACAAGGCGGATATTGCCGAATGGATAGACCGCCGGTATGAAGAATACAAAGGGACAGGGATTCCGCCTGTTTCCGGGAAAATTGAGAAATACTCGCGCCGGGAACTTACTTCCAGGCTTGCGGGAGTCCTAAATGAAATAACAGAGAGAAAAATTTGAGATTATGATTAATTACAAAAAGATTCTGCCATATCTTATTGCAATACTATCGTTTATAGTTATTGCATATATGTTTACCCCTCAGGTATTTTCCGGGAAGGTGGTAAATCAGAGCGATATCGCTTCGTGGAGGGGAATGGCAAACGAAATTATTTCTTACAACGAAGCAAACCCGGATAAGGACCCTGCGCTTTGGACAAATTCAATGTTTTCGGGGATGCCTGCCACAACAATTTCTGTGGTTTACGACGGAGACTTCACAGACTACCTCTATAAAATTCTCTTTGTAGGGCAACGCCCGCCAAGCTATCTGCTCATCAGCCTCATTGGTTCCTTCTTGCTTTTCCTTGCATTTGGAGTGAATGTGTGGCTGTCGCTAATTGGAGCAATAGCAATCTCTTTCTGTTCGTACAACATGCAGCTTATTCAGGTGGGCCACAACTCAAAAATGGTGGCAATAGCCTTTATGCCGTGGGTTTTGGCGGCTGTCGTATATGCCTATCGGAAAAAAGCTCTGCTTGGGGCTTTGCTATTTGCATTTGCCCTCAGCTTCCAGATTAAGGCAAACCACCCCCAGATTACATACTATCTTGCAATAATCATTGCCGGCTATGCAATAGCCCTGCTTTACACATCAATTAAGGACAAATACTTCCTCCGGTTTTTAAGAACCTCGGTTTATCTTTTAATTGCCGGAGCAATTGGAATAGCCACAAACATAAACCACCTCTGGCCAACATACGAGTATTCGAAATACACAATGAGGGGAGGATCGGAACTGGCAAAGGAAAAAGGAACAGAACAAAAGGGTCTCGAAATTGCCTATGCAACACAGTGGTCATACAGCCCGGGCGAAACTCCAAACCTTTTGATTCCCAATTACAACGGTGGTTCTTCGGTGGGAGAGCTTTCTAAAAACTCGGAATCCTACAAGGCGCTTCAATCTGGCTTTCAGGGTGCCGAACAGATAATCAAACAAATGCCTCTATACTGGGGACCTCAGCCATTTACGGCCGGTCCAATGTATCTTGGTGCCATATCAATTTTCCTTTTCATTCTTGGGCTCATTTTGCTCAGAGGAGCCACTAAGTGGTGGATTGCGTCGGTGAGTTTGCTTGCGCTTCTGCTTTCGTGGGGGTCCAACTTTTTGCCGGTAACGGAATTCTTCTTCAACTATATTCCTCTTTACAACAAATTCCGGACTGTATCAATGATTTTGGTGATTCTTCAGATAACCATACCGTTGCTTGCATTCCTCACTGTGGACAAACTTCTCAAGGGAGAGTACGACCAAAAGAAAGTGAAAACAGGGCTCATTATCTCACTTGCAATAACTGCAGGATTCTCATTAATAATGGCAATTCTTCCGTCTTTGGCGGGTTCGTTTACAGGCGCTTCGGATACACAGTTGCCGGAACAGCTCAGAGGTGCATTGGTTCAGGACAGGCAATCTTTGCTCTCTGCGGATGCTTTCCGCTCTCTGGTATTTATTCTTCTTGCCGGGGCTGCGCTTTGGTTTACAATCATGGGCAAACTTAAGAAAGAGTATATGTTTGCAATTCTGGGTGTGCTCATTATTGCCGACATGTGGAGCGTGGACAAGAGATATCTCAACGACTCACATTTTGTTAAGAACAGGGATTTTGAGCAACAATATTCAAAGAGGCCGGTAGATGAAATGATTCTTCAGGACAAAGACCCAAATTACAGGGTTCTCGATTTGAGTATAAATACATTTAATGATGCTCATGTGAGCTATCACCACAAGACAATAGGAGGCTACAGTCCTGCAAAACTTCAGAGATATCAGGATTTGATTGACAACTATATTATTCCTGAAATGCAGCAGATTGGCAAGGATTTAACCGGTATAAAAACCATGGAAGAGGCGCAGGCCAGATTTGGAAACTACCCTATCCTGAATATGCTGAACACCCGGTATATTGTTATCGGAGCCCAGAATCCTCCGCTTGTTAATCACAATGCGCTTGGAAACGGATGGTTTGTAAATGAGGTAAAGGTGGCAGGCAACGTTACGGAGGAGATTGCCGGAATAGGAGCCATGGATTTGTCCAGGAGTGCAGTTGTTTCAAAAGAGTTTGAGGCAGCGGTTGCTGGTATTCCTGCTACATCTGTGCCTGTCTCTTCGGATACTTTGATTGCGGCATCTCAGACTTCCCTTATCAAAGACACTGTTTCGTCACCGGCGGAATTCATTAAACTGACATATTACTCTCCAAACGAACTCACATACGAGTACACTGCCCAGACAGAAAAACTTGCTGTATTCAGTGAGGTTTACTATCCTAAAGGATGGACTGCGTATATAGACGGGCAGCCTGCCGAGATTATCAATGCCGACTTTATTCTGAGGGCACTTAAGGTTCCTGCCGGAACGCATAAAGTTGAATTCAAATACAAGCCGGAGTCATTTACCAAGGGCGCAATGTATTCCAGAATTTCATCGGGATTGCTCATTTTACTGCTTTTGGCCGGAATCGGAGGCGAGATTTATAACAAGAGACGGGAGAAAGCATAGTTTTCTGTAAGGTTCACGGTGACCTTGCGCGGTCAACCGTGACCGACCGTTTTTCCCCAGGGGAAATTTGTTAGATTGCAAATAACCTGAGACTTATGTGTTTTATGGATTTTAGTTAATTTGTTGAATAACTGATATATAACAAATTTCCCCTGGGGAAAAACGCCGCTTTGGCAGGAAAATTGAGATACATACACAAAACGATATTCTTTGAACAAGTCTAAAATCATAAACGCAATTATTGCAGCGGTGCTTTGCTCGCTGCTGGTTGTATTTATTGTACCTCAGAGGCAGGAAAGATCTGTTGCAAATGTGAACGGGGCGGGTACTCCAGAAAATTGTCAGTACAGCATTTCCGTGAATTCGCAAATGTCTGCGCTGTCCCAGCAGGCTCAAAACGGAGGAGTTAACTTTGTTCAGCAGGCAAGGGCAGTTGGCGGGTCGGCATCAACAAACCTGCTCGCAAAAATACGAGGCTATTCCATTATCAGAGAGAGACTTCTTTCTATGGATTTCATATCGGCACCTCAGAATATTTATGAATTACCCGGCTTTAACTTTTCTCCCAACAAAAGATATTTTGTCTTTGCTCTCAGGGAGATAATCATTTAGTTTTCTGATTATATAATTTTAACATTCAGCCATTTGTAATGCAAAAGGACTGGATGTGTTTTCCGTATTTATTATAATCAAAAACTATCATTATGAACGCAAATCAAATAGAGATAACCAAAAAAATGAATGCCGGAGTACTGGCATTGACAATTGTACTTGTTTCCGCAGCAGTGGTTGCTTTAATATTTTCCTTAAACATTATAGGAACGCTGTTATTATTAACCGGAATTATTGTTTTCGCCATAAAGGCCAAGCAGGAAGTCTACAAACTTACCGGCAGCAAAATTAAACGAGGAACTTACTACTTTGATAAAGAGGTAATTTCCAGAGTAGAGAATATTGTCAAAGGCGGCTTTGAAGAAGATGCAGCGATTTTACCCCTTCTTGAAAACGGCGGCGGTAAAATGGAGACAATCATGACCGCAGACAGGGAATTTATTGCCGTTCAGCTTTTCCGCTTTGTCCCCCACAAGTTTGAAGAGACAACGGAACATATTTGCTACACAGGAATAAAGGCTAAGAAGCTGATTGAGTGTATTGAGAAAAGCAAAAAACTGACAAAATAACATACCGTGCCCTGTTTTCCCCAGGGGAAATTTGTTAAAGAGCATATAGTCTGATGCTTATGTGTTTTATGAATTTTAGTTAATATGCTGAATAGCTGAAGCATAACAAATTTCCCCTGGGGAAAATTGTGCGTGGGTGGTGCTGAGTCGGAGATGTCAGCAGAGCAGGAGCAGGCGGCGGATTAGAAAAATTTTATCAGTCCGATGCTGTTGAGCAGTACAAACGAGATGGCGACGGGGGCAAGGAATTTTATGCAAAACATTGTTACATCGAGAATGTGGCGTTTAAAAGGAATTGTCCCTCCGCTTGTTAGTTCGTCAAGAACATCGGAGCGCTTCATTTTCCAGCCAACGAACAGTACGATAAAGAGTCCTCCAACGGGCAGCATTATGTTTGATGTGGTGTAGTCGAAGATGTCGAAGATTGACTTTCCAAAAAGGGTATATTCTTTAAGCGTGCCCTGCGAAAGCGAGCTCAAAGATCCGAGAATGGCAACAATTACACAGGTTACGATAACGGCCGTGCGGCGGGTCATCTTAAGCTCTTCCATAAAATAGGCAACTACAACTTCAAGCATTGAGATGGCCGATGTGATTGCAGCAACGAACAGGATAATGAAG
Organism: Bacteroidales bacterium; assembly: GCA_013335275.1. Taxonomy (GTDB): domain Bacteria; phylum Bacteroidota; class Bacteroidia; order Bacteroidales; family UBA932; genus Bact-08. The sequence continues at coordinate 185 of JAAXVX010000100.1, read as the reverse complement.
AAAGCTATTGAAAAGATATTGCCTAAAGGCATCTGGGCAAATATCTGAGGAAGAATTATAAAGACAAGTCCTGGCCCCTGAGCCGGAGGCATCCCGAAAGCGAAAACTGCCGGCATAATTGCGATACCGGCAAGAATGGCGAACAATGTATCTGCACCGGCGGTTATGAACGACATGTGTATCAG
>JAAXVX010000099.1 GCA_013335275.1 Bacteroidales bacterium | reverse complement strand
GTTCCGGAAACCATGAAAACAACATTTACAACCGCTGGTGGAGCGAGCAGCACAACGGCGTACTTGAAACTGTTTCCGAAAAGAACGACACCACTTTTAAATACAGCATCGACAAGAATACAGAAATTGCAAAGAACCTGAAAGGACATCTTTTGCTTGTAACCGGAGACATTGACAATAATGTTCACCCTGGTAATACTCTCAGAATGGTAAATGCCCTCATCCGCGCAAACAAGCGTTTTGATATGCTTATCATGCCTGGTCAGAGACATGCTTATGGCGATATGACCGAATATTATTTCTGGAAAATGGGTGATTATTTCAGCAAACACCTTATAGGCGACTGCAGGGAAGATGTGGAAATACCACAGATGAACAATAACTAGTTATCTTTTAGCTCAAATATCTATACTACACTATCTTTCACAGATAGTGTAGTTTTATTTTGTTGATTTTGTGATAATTTAGTTTTTTGACCCCAAATTAGTATACTAATATCAAATTTTATTAGTTTTGTTTTTTGTATTAAAACGAATAAAAATGAAACTAAAGAAAATTTCACTATTTCTTCTGGCCAATATTATTGGTCTCACTGTTATGGCTGAGGGCTATCAGTTAAATACACAAAGTGCCCGCCAGCTGGGGATGGGACATTTAGGAACGGCTCTCAAGCTTGGAGGCGAAAGTATGCTTTTCAATCCTGCCGGTCTTTCTTTTATGAATGGAAAAGTAGACATTTCTCTTGGAGCAACAGGAGTGTTTTCTAAAGTGACTTATACAAGTGGTACATATACTGCTCAAACCGACAATCCGATTGGAACGCCTCTTTTTGGCTATATCGGCGTTAAAGTTGTCAAAAACCTGTATGCGGGTATCAGCATAACCAATCCTGCCGGGAATTCGCTTTTTTGGCCGGATAACTGGAACGGATCCCATTTTGTTCAAAACATATCTCTTAAGGCATTTTCTGTTCAGCCTACTATCTCATACAAATTCAGCGACAAATTGAGTATTGGCGCAGGTGTAATGGTAGATTTCGGAGACTTTGAGTATAACAAAGGGCTTATGCCGGTAAACGGACTTAACGGATATCTTGCAAGTCCGGTTTTCCCGTCTGCATATAAAACCATAATCACTAATGCTTCGGGAATGTCTCCAGTATCTGCAAACCTTCAGGGCAAAGCAAGTCCTGCTGTAGGTTTCAATGTTGGTATTCTTTACAGCCCAAATGAGAGATGGAGTATTGGTCTGTCATACAGATCAAAAGTTATGCTTAAAGTAAATGACGGAACAACAGTTTTAAGCTATGCAACTCCGGAGCTTAAATCTCTTATGACTGTTTTAAGCACTGCTCCTGCATCAACAAATCCGCTTTACAACCCTTCGGTAGCAACCGTTACTTCTCTTGACGGCAAGTCATTCACATCGGAACTTCCTGTCCCTTCAAACACAAATCTTGGTGTTGCCTTTAAAGCAACTAAGAAACTTCTTCTTTCTGCCGAACTTCAGTACGTAGGATGGAAAGCTTATGACACTCTGAAAATTGTTTTCCCAAGTCTTACTTCGGCTACTCCCAAGAATTTCAAAAACACAATGATTTATCGTATTGGTGCAGAATACAAAGCTTGTGAAAAATTCACTGCCCGTATGGGATTTATCTACGACAGCACACCTGTTGACCTTAACCAGTATGGTCCGGAATCTCCGGGTTCAAACAAGATGAGCGTAACAGTTGGTGCAACTTATCAGGTGTTTAAGGCTATGGCAATTGACCTGGGATTCCAGTTTAACAATGGCCAGAAAACAACAGGAAAGATTATTCAGAACGGAGTAACCGTATTGGGTGGCGACTTCAAAACAGTTGCTTTCCTTCCTTCATTCGGATTAAGGTTTAACTTCTAGAAAAAATCCATACTTTTGCGTGGGGAAAAACTATGTCAAAAGTAATATCAGTTAAAGAATTTATTGAGAGAGGAAACTCTCTTCCAATAATAGATGTAAGATCCCCGGGAGAATATGAGCATGCTCATATCCCCGGGGCTCTTAATTTACCGCTGTTCTCAGATGAAGAGCGTGCAGAGATAGGGACCATATACAAAAAGCAGGGAAAGATAAAAGCCGTGCAGAGAGGGCTTGAATTTACAGGCCCTAAAATGAAGGATTTTACCAAGTTTGCACTTAAACTTAAATCTCCCGAAATTCTCATACACTGCTGGAGAGGAGGAATGCGTTCTTCGTCAATGGCCTGGCTCATAGAAACAGTTGAGATAAAATGTTCCGTTCTCATGGACGGCTACAAGGCATACCGTCATTATGTTCTGGATCGCTTTGACGTTCCCTGTAAGATAATCTTGCTGGGAGGATATACCGGTTCCGGTAAAACAGAAATTCTTCAGGCACTAAGGGAGGCCGGCGAGCAGGTTATTGACCTGGAAGGCATCTCAAATCATAAAGGCTCTGCTTTTGGTTCGCTTGGCCAGGAGATTCAGCCTTCTACAGAGCAATTTGAGAATATGCTTTGCAGGGAGCTGGAGTCTCTGGATTACAATCGCGTTATATGGGTTGAGGATGAAAGCAGAAATGTGGGTAAGGTCTTTTTGCCCCAGTCTTTCTGGAACCAGATGCGCACATCACCCCTTATACGAATTGATACTCCTTATGAAATTCGCATGGAACGGCTTATGAGAGACTATGCCTGTTTCCCGCTGGAAGGGCTTGTGGAATCTATTAAGAAAATTGAGAAAAGGCTTGGTTTTGACAAGTGCAAAATGGCAGTTGATGCTTGTATGACCGGCGACAGAGATACTGCAGCAAGAATTTGTCTCGACTATTATGACTCGGCATACGGGAGCCAGCTGACCACCCGTTTCGGTACCGACCTGAAACTCCCCACGGTTAAACTTAATACGCTGGATAGCAAATCTACAATTGAAGAACTAAAGAGTATTGCAAAAGATACCATATTTAATATCTGACAAATGGGAATTAAAGAGATTAACAGCAAGATTGCAGTAATAATCAGCAGGAACGGAATGGGCGAAGCGCCACAGGAGCTGAGCCACACACTCATAAAAAATTACCTGACTCTCCTTATAAGCGAAGGTCGGTGCCCGTCTTATATATGCCTGTATGGCGACGGCGTAAAACTGGTATGCGAAGGGTCGCCTGTTATTGAAGAGTTTCGTGCCGCAGAAAGCAGCGGGACCAAAATCATAATTTGTAAAACATGTCTGGTTTTTAACAACCTGCTGGACAAAGTACAGACAGGAAGCGTTGGCACTATGCTTGATATCATAGATGTACAGCAAAACAGCACAAAAATAATCAATCTGTAATGGGAGAAAATATCAGGCTCACACAATTCAGTCCCGGTGCAGGCTGCGGTTGCAAGATTGCGCCAAAAGACCTGGAAGAGATATTGAAAAGCAGTAAATCGGGAAAGATTTTCGAAAATCTGCTGGTTGGGAACGACAGCAAAGACGACGCAGCGGTATTGGACATTGGTGGAGGAAGGGCAATCGTGAGCACAACCGACTTTTTTACTCCCATTGTAGACAATCCTTTTGACTTTGGAAGGGTTGCCGCTACAAATGCAATCTCCGATATTTATGCAATGGGCGGAGAGCCGCTCATGGCAATAGCCATTCTGGGCTGGCCGCTTGATAAGCTTCCTGCTTCTGTTGCCGGAGAGGTGGTTTCCGGAGCACGCGAAGTGTGCGACCAGGCAAATATCCCGCTTGCAGGCGGCCACAGCATCAATAGTGCAGACCCTATATTCGGCCTTGCAGTTACAGGAATAGTAGATGTAGAAAAGGTTAAGAAAAACAACGGTGCGCAGGAAGGCTGCAAACTTTTCCTCACTAAGCCGCTTGGAATAGGGCTTGTTACTACTGCCGAAAAATTCGGAGTTGCAAGGGAAGAGGATAAAGCCGAAGCACTCAGGCTCATGACCACGTTAAACCATCCCGGGATTGCCCTCTCTTCGGTAGAAGGAGTAACTGCCATGACCGATGTTACAGGTTTCGGGCTCATGGGACATGCCGCAGAGATGGCCGAAGGCAGCGGGGTGAAGATTGTAGTGGAGTTTGATAAAGTTCCCCGTATTGCCGGAGCAGATTTCTATATCGGGCAGGAGTGCATTCCGGGTGGTACGCATCGTAATTTTGCCAGCTACGGTCATAAAATATCGGCTATGACAGAAAAGCAAAAGGCTCTTCTTTGCGACCCTCAAACTAGCGGAGGTTTGCTCATTGCAGTTAAGCCGGACAGTATCAGCAAAGTAAGTGAAATAGCCAAAAAAGAGAACTTTCCGCTCTTCGAAATCGGATATATTGAGAAGAGAATCGGCACCCTTTGGGTGGAAATAAAATAGTATATTTACGAAACTAACCCAAAATTTCAGAAATATGAAAAAAGCTTTAATTATTGGACTGTTCCTGGCTTTTGCAAGTGCACTCACGGCCCAGAACATCAAAACCGGCGCCGAATCGGTAAGCGAGTACCTTCCTCTTTTGCAAGGGAAAAAAGTGGCTGTCCTCTCAAATCAGACCGGGATGATTGGGAAAACCCATCTTGTTGATTCTCTGGTTGCTCTTAAAATAAATATAGTTGCTATTATGTCTCCGGAACACGGTTTCCGCGGGGATGCCGATGCCGGCGAACATGTATCAAGTTCTGTAGACCAGAAAACAGGGATTCCAATCAAGTCTCTTTATGAGGGAAATACAGGCAAACCGGCTTCTGAACTTATGAAGGAGATTGATGTAATGGTTTTTGACCTTCAGGATGTTGGGGTTCGTTTCTATACATACCTCACAACTATGGCAAGGATGATGGAAGCCTGCGCAGAAAACGGGGTAAAAATGGTTATTCTCGACAGGCCAAATCCAATCGGGTTTTATGTAGACGGACCTATCCTCGACATGAAATATAAATCCGGAGTTGGCTGGCTCCCTATTCCAACTGTTCACGGAATGACTCTTGGAGAACTTGCCGGGATGATAAATGGCGAAAAGTGGCTCAAAGACGGCATTCAGTGTGACATTAAGGTAATTAAATGCAAGAACTATACACACGCAAGCATGTATCAGCTTCCTGTGAAACCGTCGCCAAACCTTCCCGATATGAGGTCAATCTATCTCTATCCTTCTACTTGTTATTTTGAAGCGACTCCTGTAAGTCTTGGAAGAGGAACAACTACTGCATTCCAGATGTACGGGCACCCTAATATGAAAGGATATAAATTCTCTTTCACTCCAAGGAGTATTCCCGGTGCGAAATTTCCTCCTCAGCTTGACAAGGAGTGCTTTGGTGTTGATTTAAGAAAGACCCCGTCTATCGAAGAGATTAACAAAGCAGGTATAAACCTCGAATATGTGGTTGATGCATACAAAAATCTAAGCCTCGACGATCATTTCTTCCGTTCTTTCTTTGAAAACCTAATCGGTCAGGGATATGTGAGAAAAATGATAAAAGAGGGAAAAACAGCTGCCGAAATAAAGGCAATGTGGGCAGGAGATGTTGCGAAATTCAAAGAGCAACGACGCCCTTACCTGTTGTATCCGGAAAACTAATTTAATTCAGGGAAGTCAGAAAGTAACTTCTCTGGTACCGTCTTCAAGAACAGATATTTTTACTCTGAGCGTATCAGGTGGAAGTATCTGTTCAATTTTTTCGGGCCATTCAATAATGCATAAATGTCCCGAGTCTACGAACTCTTCAAAGCCTATATCAAAAGCCT
>JAAXVX010000392.1 GCA_013335275.1 Bacteroidales bacterium | reverse complement strand
ATAAAGAAGAGACAAAATATCGTTGAAACATCTTTACCAAAAACGTTCCCCAAAACCTTAAAAACGGGTAGACTTTCCCCCTCCCCAATATTCGGGTAGTTAAAATACTATTCAGTTTCAAACGCTTAAGGAATGGCAGATGAATAGTGATTAACAATAAAAGGTATTAACTGAGAACTTCCACAGCTACGACAGGTTTTCATGGGTTTTTTGATGGCAGCAACCAAAGGTTTACTCCCTGTAAGTCTCATACATTTAGAAAGCTTGGTTCGGATATTCCGGCTACACAGTAGACCATAGTGCCTAATCTTTATAAATTTATCCGGAAGGACATGTAAAAGAAACCGTCTGGTAAACTCATCTGCCGCAAGAGTCATCTCTTTAGACTTGCTTTTATCCTTATAATCCTTCCAAGAAAATCTGACAGTGTGACCGTTAAACGACTGAATTCTGGAGTTACTGATCGCAACTCTATGAGTATAACGACCAAGATATCGAACGACATGCCCCGGAGACTTAAAGGGTTTTCTGCAAAAAACCACCCATTTAAGGCGGTATACACTATCGATAAGTTCTTGGAAGTTGTATTTAAACGCTAGTTTGCTAGCCTCATTAAAGAACTCTAGCTTCCCCTCTGTGTAGGACTGTTCCAGAAGGTCAAGAAACTTACCTCTGAACTTTTTCGAAATCACTTTAACCGGGATAAAAAATTTCTTGCTGGAACAGACAAATCGAAGACCGTCATTGGAAAGGCCACCGCCCGGTATAATACAGTGGACGTGGGGATGAAATGACAGATTCTGTCCCCAGGTATGCAGTACCGAAGTAACCCCGGCTGTTGCACCAAGAAATTTAGGATCTTTGGCAAGTTCAATTACTGTATGACCTGCTGATTGAATCAGGATCGAATAAAGAAGCCTCTGATTTTGAAAAACAAGGGTATTCAGTTGCTGCGGGATGGTAAAAACGAGGTGGAAGTAACCAACAGGCAAGAGCTTGGACATCTGAGATTCAACCCATTGCTCTTGAATCGAATGTTGGCATTTAGGACAATGTCTATTGCGGCAGGAGTTGTAAGCAACCTCCACAGAGCCGCACTCTGTACATACTTCAGCATGGTGACCGAGTTTTGCGGTACGACAGTGACGAATCATGTTGAAGGCTTTGGCCTGAGCAGGAGACAAAGAATTAAGACGGACTTTATTAAAAATATCCTGAATCTCAGGCATTGGGATCACATCCGTCCAGTGGACTTCTAACAGAGGAAATATGTTGAGTTGAAAGGTGAGTATAAAGAGCCGTAGTGGAAATATTATTGTGACCCAGAAGAACCTGAATAGTCCGAAGGTCAACTTTATGGTCAAGCAGATGAGTTGCGAAACTGTGGCGAAGCGTATGGACCGTAGCAGGCTTGGTAATACCGGCCTTGTTTTTGGCGAGTTGAAAGATATATTGAATATTCCTAGCAGACATAGGTTTACCAGAGATGAGACCAGGAAAAAGTAGATCCTCCGGCCTGTAAAATTTCCAATAAAGCCTCAGCAATTTAAGGTTTTCAAGTGAAAGAATAGTTAAGCGGTCTTTGTTACCTTTGCCATGATTGATTCTAAGGGTCATGTTCTTGGAATCAATATCTGAGACTCGGAGATTCAGGGTCTCGCTAATTCGCAAGCCGGAAGAGTACGTGGTCTGGAGTACGGTTTTATGCTTGAGATTATTGACATGCTCAATAATGGACAGTATTTCGTCTTTAGGCAGAACAGACGGAAGCTTTTTGGGTCTTTTAGGTCGGACAATAACGTCATCCGA
>JAAXVX010000391.1 GCA_013335275.1 Bacteroidales bacterium | reverse complement strand
TGTTATTGCAAGTATTATGCGGGCCGGACTCCCTTTACACAACGGGATACTCTGTTTTTTTGACAAAGCTCAGAATGCATTCATTGCCGCCTATAGAAAATACGGCAAGGACAACAAGTTTACAATCCAGATTGAATATGCAAGCAGCCCTTCGGTAGAAGGGAAAGTGCTTATCCTTGCAGACACAATGCTGGCAACAGGCTCTTCTGTAGTTCTCACCTACAACAGACTGTGCGAAAGCGGAAAACCGGCACACACACATCTTGTTTGCCCAATAGCCAGTACGGAAGGAATTGAGTATCTGTCCAAACACATACCACACAAGAATACTACTCTATGGGTAGGTGCAATAGATGAAGAACTTACAATTAAGTCATATATTGTTCCGGGACTTGGCGATGCAGGAGACCTCGCCTATGGAAGCAAACTGTAGATTTATTCAGCTTTGTAAACCTCTTCTCCTCCAACAAAAGTTCTGAGTACCTTAATGAAAGGAACCTCTTTCTCGGAGGCGGTCATTATATCTTTATCCAGCACAACAAAATCGGCAAATTTACCTTTCTCGATGCTGCCCTTGGCGCCCTCTTCAAATGAGGCTTTAGCGGCCCATATTGTCATAGCTCTCAGAGCTTCCTCTTTGGAAAGCGCGTTTTCCATCTGAAACCCTCCTTCCGGAATAAAATCAAGGTTCTTCCTGTATACCGCAGCAAAGAATGTGTAGACAGGATTAACCTGTTCAATCGGGAAATCTGTTCCGGCAGGCAGCCAGCCAAGCTGATTAAGCAACTCCTTATACGGATATGCATATTTAATCCTTTCTCCAAGCCTCTCATCGGCCCAGAGCATATCTGATGTTGCATGTGTTGGCTGAATGGAAGGAATGATTGAATACTTCCCAAACATAGCCATATCGGCAGGCTTGACAATTTGCGAATGCTCTATTCTCCAGCGAAGGTTGTTGCCTTCCGGAAGAAACTTCGCATAAATTCTCAACGCTTCTCTGTTTGCCCCGTCTCCGATGCAATGGATTGCCACCTGAAAACCGTGGTCAAAGGCCCATTTGCAATATTCCTCCAGCTTTTGAACAGTATTTACGCTTATTCCTCTTGAATTTGGCATGTCGCTGTATGGTTCAATCATGAGCGCACCCCTTGAGCCAAGGGCCCCGTCTGCATAAAGTTTGATGGCAGAAATGCTGAGCCTTCCGTTTTTATATGGTTTGGTGAATTTTGCAAAATTCCTTTCACCGGGTGTGAGCCATACATCCAGCCTTATTTTCAGCTTTCCCTCTCCCTGCATGCTGTCCATTACTGTTATCATATCAAGCTCCTCTCCGGCATCCGACAGAGACGTTAGCCCATATTTAAAGCACTCGTCCTGAGCAGCAAGAAGAATTTCCCTCATCTCTTTCCCATCCGGTTTAGGAACAATCTCCTTAAACCTGTCTGCCAGATTCTCCAGAAATACTCCCTGAAACTTACCGTTTTTCATGAGGGCCTCCCCCGGAATTATTGAAGGGTCGCCCGGAGTTATGCCAAGCCTTTTTATAGCCTCGTCATTTACAATTACTGCATGAAAGTCTATTCTGGACAATATTACGGGTACATCCGGGAATAGCTCGTTAAGCTTTTCGTTTGAAGGAAAGTTTTTATCTTCCCAAAGGTTCTGGTCCCATCCGTCGCCAAGAAGACATTTGGCAGGATTTTCATCCTGTCTCTTTTTGAGACGGCTCAGTATCTCATCAAAAGATGTTGCCCCTCTGAGGTCAACTCTCGTGAGGCTCATACCAAGACCTGCTATATGGCAATGG
>JAAXVX010000390.1 GCA_013335275.1 Bacteroidales bacterium | reverse complement strand
ACCGGCTTTTCTGATCTCCTGAGTCGACTGGTAAGCCGCTGCCAGTTTGTTTGCCACCCTAAAGTTCGTGCTGTCCGCCTTAATAAGGGGCTTAAGGGTCTCTATTGCCTTACGGTGCTGGCCCAGATATGAGTACATATCAGATTCGTCCTCCATCACTCTTTTATCCCCTGGATTGAGCTTAAGCACTCTTTTGTAACAATCGAGCGCTTTTGAATAGTCAAACTGGTTCCTGAAAGCATCGCCAAGAAGCATAATCATTCCGGCATCTGAATAAAGTGAATCTTTAAGGAGAGGAGAAAACTCCTCTGTGATTTCCCTGCTTTCTCCCATTTGCAGGCGCAGATAAAGCTGGCTGATATTAGTCTGAGCAGAAAGAATTACGCTTATTGCCAAAATCACCGGAAACAAAACAACTCTTTTCATCATTTCATTATACTAAGATTTCAAATCGGGATCTTTGAATAAAGTTATGATGTTCTAACCTAAATACCAAATATTTATAGGGTATTAAACAAAAAAAGCTGCCTTTTAAAAAGCAGCTTTTTTTCAGTGTGTAAAAAGAGAAAATTACTTTTGAATTTTCTTGTATCTGTTAAGGAATTTGTCAACACGACCGGCTGTGTCTACAAGTTTCATCTTGCCGGTATAGAATGGATGGGAAGTATTCGAGATCTCGACTTTTATAACGGGATACTCTACTCCTTCATGCACAATAGTTTCTCTTGTATTAGCACATGAGCGTGTAATAAAGATGTGCTCATTTGACATATCCTTGAAAGCTACAAGACGGTAGGTTTCGGGATGGATTCCTTTTTTCATTACTATTTAATTTTATTATTATGGGGTTGCAAAAATACAAATATTTATCTTATAACCAAAATTATTCTCTTCCACCGGCAAATTTTGCAAGCAGCTTAAGAATTTCAAGATAAAGCCATATAAGAGTTACCATGAGAGCAAACGCTCCATACCATTCCATATATTTTGGAGCACCCTGCTGCGATGCCTTTTCAATAAAGTTGAAATCCAGCAAGAGACTGAATGCTGCAACTCCGATAATAACGAGGCTTATTCCAATGCTTAGCGGCCCGCTGTTATGAAGCATAACAAGGTTAACGCCAAACATGGACAGAATGATATTTACAAAATAGTAAAGGGCTATCGCTCCAACTGCTGTTGTAATTATTCTGATGAATTTGTCATTGACTTTAATAAGACCGGTCCGGTATACAATGAGCATAGCAAATGCTGTAAGTATAGTAAGCAGCGTGGCATTCATTACAATGCCCGGGGCAGACTCGGCAAAAGCCTGATTAAACATAGCGGAGATTGCTCCCAGAAACAGTCCTTCCAGAACTGCATAAACAGGTGCAAGATATTGAGCCAGATTTGGTTTAAAACTGATAATAATTGCCACAATAAACCCGCCTATTGCTCCGCCCCACATCCAGGGAGTTACGGAAGCAGGATTAATTGCTTCATAAAAAACCTTCCAGGTATACGCAGCACCTGCAAGAACCATAAATATAAGGACGATTGATTTAAAAGCTGTCCCTTTCACTGTCATCACTTCGGTACTCTCTTCCGAGTGTGCCTTGTTGAATACTTTTTCACTTAAAACCGGATTTGCCATTTTACTTTTTAATAACTTTTAAATTTTTATTTACATCTGAATAGCTGGTCTTCATAGAGCATTACCCTTCTGGCTTTTCTGATCCACTTTTGCTCTTCCTTCTTCATCTCCTCCTTTATGGTTTCCCAGTCTTCATTACCGTGCAGATAATTTATAAGAAGAGGATCGCCAAGC
>JAAXVX010000389.1 GCA_013335275.1 Bacteroidales bacterium | reverse complement strand
TTCAGCAATGAAGCAATCTTTAAAAGTTACGCTGCCAAAACTCAATGAACCTGTGGACTTTGAAAAATTTGTATCAGAGGCAGGGAAAAGTTTCGACGGAGATAAACTCATAGGGCACTGCAATGAAGGAGAAAAGGTGAGTCTGACAAATCATTTGCTCGCATTGAAAGAAACCCGGGAGAAATTACGGGTACTTATTCTCATTGGGCCTGAGGGAGATTTTTCCCCGGAAGAGGTCGAACTCGCAAAAAAGAATGGGTTTATTCCATTCACAATGGGGGATTCCAGATTCAGGGTTGAGACTGCTGCCATTGCAGCTGTTTCGGCTGTTTATTTTCTGTCTCAGAAGCAATAATCAAATTGCTATTTTCGAATTATTTTAATTTCGCCGCCAAGTCCCAGCTGAATTATCGAAGAAGGTTTGCCTGTGGCACCGGCTTCTAAATCGGGATCGGCACACCAGTCAACACCATCCCTCACATCTTTGGAAATATCCCCGAAATGCAAAGGAGACGCCTCTCCGGAAATATTTGCCGATGTAGAAACAACAGGCCGGCGAAACTTGTAAATAAGTTTTTTGCAAAATTCATGATCGGGAATTCTGATGCCAACGCTTCCGTCCTCTGCAGTAACATTTGCAGCAAGACCTACAGCTCCCGGGTAAATGATTGTAAGAGGAGTATCTGCAACCTCAATCAGCTGGTCTGCAATCTCAGGAACCTCTTTTATGTATCTGTAAAGCATATCCGGCCCGTCAACGAGTACAATGAGGCTTTTGCTGTCGGAGCGTTTCTTTAGTGCGAAGACCTTTTCAACGGCTTTGGGATTTGTGGCATCGCAACCTATTCCCCACACGGTGTCGGTAGGGTAAAGTATAATTCCGCCCTCTTTAAGTATTTTAACGGCTTCTTCAACTGCTGCAATGATGTTCATACCTGCTGATATTAATTTATGGTACTATGATTTCTGTAATAACCGGATAGTGGTCGGACCAGCGGACTTTAGGGTTTTTGTGGCTAAGGCTCCAGTATCCCTCGGGGTGAAGGACATAGTCTATCCTAAGGAGGGGCCAGAGAAATGCGTAGGTGGCGCTGAATCCTTTTCCCGATTCACGAAAAGTGTCTTTTCTCCCTTTTGAGAGAATCTGATATGTATATGACATTGGAGTGTCATTAAAATCTCCGCATATTATTGCAGGATACTTGCTTGCCTGAAGGTGGGCTGCAATTGCGTCAACCTGGCGCGATCTTCTTTTGAATGTTCCGGCAACCTTGTCGTGCACCTCCATTATCTCATCGGATACCTTATCGCTTTTTGTCATTTTCATAATGAGAGAAGTTAACGATATGCTGTGAGATTCGAGGTGAGTATTGTATATCCGTATTGTTCTCCCGTAATGGTCAATGTCGCTGTATATGCAAAGATTTGTGCCGCCTTCAAACTGGACTCTCCCGTTGCTGAGGATAGGGTATTTGCTCAGAGTTAAGTTGCCAAACAGGTTTCCGCTTTTAAACCGGAAAAAGCGATGGCTGTAATAGGGGTAATCCGGGAAGAATGTTTTTATATCGGCAGTGTCGCCTATGTAGAATTCCTGAAAACAAACTACAGAAGGGTCTTCGCTTGCAATGTATCTTGCAACTCCGGCAAGAGTCGCTTTTCTGTCCGAGCCCTTTTTCTGATCGAACATTCCAACGTTATACGATGCTATTTTAAGGGAAATTCCTTCGGCTCCCCTGTCGGGCTCGCCCCAGCGGATAAAACGGTCGGCAAATAAAATTGCGGGAAGGAGCACGATAAATGTAATCCATGTAGCACCGGACCTGCG
>JAAXVX010000388.1 GCA_013335275.1 Bacteroidales bacterium | reverse complement strand
TTTTGTGACTTCAATGCCTTTGCCGGTGCGTCTTACAGCCAAGCAGGAAGACCTCACGCCGGACACTCAGAAGAAGATACTTGACGAAATAGACAAAAAATTACAGGAACGGAAAGAGAGCAAATCGCTCTTTGCCAAGGCACTCATTGAATCGGGCAATAAACAGTTCAATACTGCTCTTGAATGTTATAACCAGGCAATTGCACTCGAACCCGATCAGACTTTTTATTATATAAACAGAGGAGCTCTTCAGTCCGAGATGATAGATTTCATCTCTTCCATTGAGAGCAATGTTCAGGTTCTCACTCTTGACAATGCCGGTGCCACAAGGGCAAAGGTTCAGGAGCAGGCTACCAGAAGTTACGACTATACTCCTGCGATACACGACATGAAAAGAGCCGCCGAACTGTCGCCAAAATTCCCTTATATATATTACAACCTGGGTAATCTGTACTGCCTCTCTAACGATATACCGGAATCGATAATCCAGTATACCAAGGCGCTGGAGCTATATCCCTACATGGGAGAAGCATATTATAACAGGGGTTTGATTCTCCTTTACCTCAGAGACAAGGAGAAGGGGTGCATTGACCTAAGCAAGGCCGGTGAACTGGGGATAGCAGATGCCTACCCTGTAATCTCAAAATATTGTATCGAGGAGAAAAGGTAACTATTTACGAAGGCGGTTTACAGATCTTACCATTGCCTCGTCTCTTCCGATATATCTGATTGCAAGCCATGTGATAATTGCAGCAACAAGCGGGAACACAGAGTTGACTGTGAAGGCTGTGCCCTCCGGACGAATTATAAAAAGATAAAGTATCCAGGCCTGATATGCCACCAGTATGAGTGAATTGAAAATTGACACTCTTATCTGAATCATTCTGTGACGATATAAAAAGATGGATACAAAAGAAACAAGTGTGGTTATGATGTTAAATATGAGGAGCGGGGCGATGTTTACAAATTTGACGCTCTCCAGGGAACTCTGAGCCATTACCGAAAAAAAGAGGGTACCAAGTATAGCACTGGCTGCAAACAGAAATAGTGATTGAATTCGTTGTATCATAGGACTGATTTTTGCACAAATGTATAAAATAAAGCTTATTTTTGTAGCTAAAGAATTCAATTATGAGCCAGATACCATCATCAGAGTTGATTATCAATAGTGACGGATCAATATTTCATTTACATATAAAACCCGAAGAACTTGCCGATACAGTTATCCTTGTAGGAGACCCCGGGAGAGTTGAACTTGTTTCATCTTTCTTTGAAAGCAGGGAGTTTGTCCGCTCTTCAAGAGAGTTTGTTACAGTAACAGGTAAATACAAAGGGAAAAGAATTACAGTATTGTCCACCGGAATAGGTACAGACAATATTGACATAGTCGTTAACGAACTGGATGCTCTTGCAAACATTGACTTAAAAACAAGGGAGCCTAAAAAGGAACATAAAAGACTCACCCTTCTCAGGATTGGAACTTCAGGAGCAATTCAGCCGGATATTCCGATTGGTTCTTTTGTTCTGTCTCATATTTCAGTTGGCTGTGACGGGCTTCTTAACTGGTATGCAAACAGAGACTCAGTTTCTCAGCTTGATATGGAACAGGCATTTGTCAAACATTTTGACTGGCCACTGAATTTACCGACACCTTACTTTGCAAAAGCAAGCGACAGGATGATAAAACTCTTTGAAAAAGAGACGATAAAAGGGGTGACTATTTCTGCATCCGGATTTTATGGCCCACAGGGAAGAGTTTTGAGGTTGCCGCTCGCAATTCCGGATATGGTGAGCAAATTTGAAAGTTTCCGTTTTAATGGCGACA
>JAAXVX010000098.1 GCA_013335275.1 Bacteroidales bacterium | reverse complement strand
AATCATGGGAATATAATTCCTGAAGATTACATAGAGTATTCCGCTTACGGACATAAGCGCCACGCTTATATGAATTGCAGAAAATCCTGCCATTCTCATAGATTTGTAATCGCCGAAACCATATTGATGAGAAACCCGGATTGTTGCCGCAGCTCCCACACCCAAGGCAAGCATAAAAGAGAAGCTGCTCATGCTCATTGCCACCTGATGCGCGGCAAGAGAAACTTTCCCGCTCCAGCCAACCATGATTGCACTCAGGCTGAATGCTGTAATCTCGACAAGGTTCTGGAAAGAGAGTGGGACGGAGGTTTTTAAAATCTCTTTTGCTATTTTCAAATTGATGAGTTTCCCTGAAAAATAGATAAGATACTTTTTATAATTTTCATTTTTTAAGAAAAGAATAATAAACGAAAGCAGCATCAGTATTCTGCTTATGAGTGTGGCCATTGCGGCACCTTTAACGCCCATTTTGTCAAAACCGAAATGCCCGTAAATAAGAACCCAGTTCAGGAATATATTTACAATATTGGCAGCGATAGTAATGTACATGGCATATTTTGTAATGCCTATGCCTTCGGAAAATTGCCTGAGACCAAAAAAAAGAAGAAATGGGAAAAGTGATACCAGCATTGTATTGTAATACAACTTTGCCTGATGTACCACGTCAGGTGTCTGGCCCATGGAGTTCATGAAAAAACTCATGCCAAACATGAGCAATGTAAGAAACAGCGCTGCTATAGTATTAAGAACCAATGAACTTTCCAAAAGAGAACCTACCCTGGCATGATCGCCTCTCCCATAACTCTGACCCACAAGCGGTGTCAATCCCTGGGAAAATCCTATCCCGAATACCATTCCGAGTATAAAAATCGAGTTTGCAAACGAGACTCCGGCAAGCTCGGCTGTTCCAAGGTGCCCAACCATAATGTTGTCGGCAAGGTTAACGGTAATTTGTCCGGCCTGCGTGAGCATTACCGGAATTGCAACTTTTAGATTTCTTTTGTAAAAAGGAATATAGGCTTTCAGAAACATGATGCAAAGATACTCTTCTTTGTTATTAATTTTAAATATTGATTGGATTGATTAAATTTGTTATCATACATTTGTATAGTAAAAAAACACAGCTATGGAAACAAATTATCTTGATAAAGCCGGCTCCTGGCTGGAGGGCAGCTACGACGAAGAAACAAAAAGAGAAATAAGAAGACTGATTGAAACAAATCTCAAGGAACTTGAAGATTCCTTTTACCGAAATCTTGAATTTGGAACCGGCGGGTTGAGAGGGGTCATGGGTGTAGGTACCAACAGGATAAATAAATATACAGTTGGAATGGCTACGCAAGGGCTTTCCAACTATCTTAAGAAATCTTTCAAAGGCAGGAGCGGTTTGAGTGTGGCGATATCATTCGATAACAGGAACAGAAGTAAGGAATATGCAGGAATAACTGCTTCGGTTTTTGCTGCAAATGGATTTAAGGTTTATCTTTTTGACGAGCTTCGTCCCACACCTCTGCTGAGTTTCACTATAAGGCATTTCCACTGTGTAGCGGGAGTTATGATTACTGCATCTCACAACCCTAAGGAATATAACGGGTATAAAGCATATTGGGAAGACGGTGCCCAGATTACCGCTCCTCATGATTCCGATATAATAGGAGAGGTGGAAAAAATTACCGATCCTTCAATGGTTCACTTTACCGGAGGAGATTCAAATATTAAGATTATAGGTAAAGAGGTGGATGAAGAGTATTTAAAAGCTATACTTTCTCTTACTCTTTCACCGGAGATGGTAAAAAAACACGATCATTTTAAAATCGTATATACTCCATTACATGGAACAGGAATAAAACTTGTTCCTGAAGCGCTGAAAAGAGCCGGATTTAAAAAAATAATAAATGTTCCTGAGCAGGACGTAATTGACGGAAATTTTCCAACAATCAAATCTCCAAATCCGGAAGAAGCCTCTGCATTGGCAATGGCTCTTAAAAAAGCTGAGGAAAGCGGTGCAGATCTTGTTATGGCAACTGACCCGGATGCAGACAGACTAGGTGTTGCCGTCAGAAATCAGAAAGGTTCTCTTGTGTTGTTAAACGGCAATCAGACTGCTGCAATTTTAACATACTACTTACTGGAAAGGCTGAAGGAGAAGGGAACTATTATTGATGGCAATAATCCGCATTATTATATGGTAAAAACAATTGTTACCACGGATCTGCTCAAAAGTATCGCAAATAAGTACGGGGTTGAGATGTTCAATGTTCTCACCGGTTTTAAATTCATTGCCGAGGTAGTAAGACAAAATGAAGGGAAAAGAGTATTTATTGGGGGAGGAGAGGAGAGCTATGGCTTTAATGCAGGAGAGTATGTAAGGGATAAGGATGCCGTAATTGCTTGCGTTCTTATTGCAGAGGCTGCTGCATGGGCAGCAGAAAGAGGGAAATCGTTGTATGAACTTCTGATTGATATATATACTGAATTTGGCCTATATAAGGAGAGGCTGGTTTCAATTACAAAAAAAGGTATAGACGGATTGGAGCAGATTAAGCGCATGATGAAGGATTTCAGAAGCAAACCGCTTCAAAACCTTGACGGTTCGCAGGTTGTCCTGATTCATGATTATAAGATTTCCGAAACAGTGGACATGATAAGCGATTTGAGGTACAAAATCAAATTGCCGCAATCGGATGTGTTGCAATTCGTGAGCAGCGATAACTCAATGGTATCTGTACGACCTTCCGGAACAGAGCCTAAGATTAAATTTTACTTTGGAGTAAAAACGGAAATTTCATCTGCTAAAGATTTTGCGAAAGCAGATAAAATTCTTGAAAAAAAGCTGGACAAACTTGTAGAGCAAATTTCCCTACTTTAAGGGAAGTTCAAATGTGAATTTTGACCCTATTCCCGGTTCAGACTGAAGATATATCCTGCCTCCAAGCAGGTTTATGTACCCTTTAACAATCGACAGACCCAGACCAGCACCTTCAGAAGATCTTTTTGAATTCATGTCTGCCTGAGTGAATCGTTCGAAAACAGTGCTTTGTCTTTCTGCCGGAATCCCTATGCCGGTATCCTTGACGAAACATTCAACGATAGTATCCCTTTTAATGAATCCAATAGTAATTGTTCCCTCAATGGAATATTTTATTGCATTTTTTACCAGATTGGTAAATATGGCAAACACTTTATCAAAATCACTCTCAATAGTTGTATTTTTTTCAAAATGAGGCATATCCGTAATTATTTTCATCCCCTTCTTTTCTATTTCCGGTCTGAAAAAATTTGCGACATCATTAACAATCTGGACAATATCAACTTCCGATAACTGCAGGGATACAATTCCTGCCTCAATTTTAGATACGTTTATTATATCATTGATTGTGGTGAGCATCCTGTTGCCGCTTTTCTCAATAATTTCAATGTACTCTTTTTGTTCCTCTCCGGAAGTATCAGGCTCCTGTAAAAGCTCAATAAATCCAAGAATTCCGTTCATAGGAGTACGAATTTCGTGGCTGATGTTTTGAAGAAATGCTGTTTTGAGACGGTCGCTCTCTTCTGCTCTATCTCTGGCGGCAATGAGGTCAGTTATCAATTTTTTTCTGTCGGTAATATCCTCTTTTACTCCTACATAATTGACAATTTTGCCATTTTCATTAAATATTGGAGATATGGAAATATCTTCCCAGTAGAACTCTCCATTTTTCTTTTTATTCTGAAGTTCGCCCCGCCATTCTTTTCCTGAGCTGATTGTCTGCCATAAATCACTGAATACTTCATCGGATTGTTTTCCGGACTTAAGGATTCTTGGGTTTTCGCCAATACTCTCTTCATAGGAGTAACCTGTAATTTCAGAAAATTTAGGATTGACAAATTCTATGTTCCCATTTTTATCGGTAATGATAACGGAAGCCGGTGATTGAATAACTGCAGTTGTCAGTTTTCGCATACTCTCTTCTGCTTCCATTTTTTCGATAAAAATTGTAATTTCATTTGCAATGATTTCAACAATTTCGAGATCGGACCTGTAAAATGCACTGGGGTTGTCATAATTCTGAATCACAATTGCACCGATGGTTTTTCCTGTCCGGATAACCGGAGCTCCAAGCCACACCTCTGCCATACTCCCTATCACTATTATTTCCCCTTCTTCATGAAGTTTAAGGATATCATCTTTATAAAAAATACAAGGTTTGCCAAAACGAAACATATATCCGGTTAACGAACCTTCGGAGTCCCACTCTTCAATTGTATCCTTTTCGTCTATTATGCCTTCAAGGCGGAATCTTCCTGTTTGCTCATTATAGAAAGCAACATAGAGGTTGTTAACCTCCATAATGGAATTTATTTCTTTCTCGATAACTGAGTAAAAATCATTAAAATTCTTACATGTAATAATAGCATAGGCAAGATTTCTCTGAACTTTAAGAATCATTTCAGTTCTTTTCCTGTCAGAAATATCCTGTGAACTCATTAATATAGTATCCTTCTTATTTATGTCACCTTTGAAAAGACGGAAACGGTGATCGATTACTCTGTAGTATCCATCTTTAGTCAAAACACGACATTCCACATTTCCTGTACCGGATGCTATAAGTGATTTGAAAATGACTGTTTTTGCTTTTTCTCTCTCTTCGGGATGAAAAAGTGAAAAGATGTTCTTCGAAATAAGTTCCTGCGGGTCATAACCCAGAACTTCCAGATATGAGTTATTGCAATATATAATTTTACCGTCAAGATCGAAATGAACAATCAAATTAAAACTATTGTCAAGGATCGTTTTTAATTTTGATTCACTTTTTTCGGAATTTAATCTTGCAATTTCGACAATGTTATAGCTTTCCTTAAGCTCACGGGCAAGTTTTTTCAGTTCAGAATTCTGGTTTTGCAACTCCTCTTCAAAATGAACGAATTTTGTTACTTCCTGTACAATTATTGCAATACGGGATACTGATTCATGAACAATAAACGGAAAGGAGATACAGTCAAAGTAAATCCTCCGGTTTATTCCTTTGTTATCCTGAGTATCTAATATAAGATGGTTTTGATATACGGTTTCTCCTTTCAAAGATCTTTTAAGTTCAGGCGCATATTTCGCAAGACCGGATTCTGTAGTAAACAGATTGATTTTGTTTATTGCAGAGGAGGCGGAAATTGAAAACATCTCTTCCCATGCATTATTGACAGATTTACACAGTCCATCGCTGTCAATTACCATAATTCCCATAGGAGAGGTCTCAATCAATGTTTTGGCAAATTGTTCGCTCTCTTCTGTGGTTTTTTTTGCATTAATAAGCTCATTTCTCTGGAACTCGCGCAGGATTGCCATTCCGATGCTGCTTATTGCGGACCTGAGGATTGATATTTCTGCTTCGGACAAGTCCTCATTACCGGAACAGTTGTCAAAGCCAACAAACCCCCAGCATCTGTTATCAATTAGAATGGGGAAGATTGCAGTTGAAACAGAGTGAAATTTATCAAGAATTGCCCTGTCGGTTTCATTAAATGCATCTTTTCTTCCAATAATAGGTTCACCTTTTAGCAGTCTGTCGTACCAGCCGTATGGCGCTTTGATAGGCTTTTGTTCGTTATTGTTTATTATTGATACAATGCTTTCAATTCCCTCGCGGGTGTATTGATATCGGGATAATAACTGAACATCGCCAGTGACAGAATCTTCAAAAAACTGAAAGATGTAAACCCGGTCTCTGTTTATGACTTCCACCAATATGCTAAAAGCCTCGTTAATTATTTCACTTAACGGCTTTTCATGAAGCAGGAGCTGGCTCACTTTTGAAATTGCTTCAAGTAGCCTGTCTTTTTTTAAAAG
>JAAXVX010000387.1 GCA_013335275.1 Bacteroidales bacterium | reverse complement strand
GAAGGGGGATTCCTATTACCGGCATAATCCCAATTGTCATTCCGAGGTTAATAAAGAAGTGGAAGAATATCACCGATGCAAGGCAGTAGCCGTAAAGCCTCGTGAAGTTGTCCTTCTGTTTTTCCGCAAGATTAATAATGCGCACCATCATAAACAGGTATAGCGCAACTACAACAAAAGAGCCAACAAAACCCCACTCTTCACCCACTGTGCAAAAGATAAAGTCTGTGCTCTGCTCGGGTACAAAATTAAACTTTGTCTGCGTGCCTTTAAGGAATCCTTTTCCCCAGAAACCGCCCGAGCCGATAGCGATTTTCGATTGATGAACATTATATCCGGCTCCCTGCAAATCTTCCTGTATGCCAAGCAAATTTTCAATCCTTGCCCTTTGGTGGTCCTGCAATACCCTTTCGAAGAAAAACTGGACAGAAAATATCAGTACGGTTGATACTAAAAAACATGTGATTACATACCACAAGTAGCCAATCCGCTCCTTTAAGGCAATGTATATCTGAGATATGAGAACAGGCGCTATAAATAAAGCGAGCCACTCTAAATCTGTGAGAGACGATGCAAAAGATAAAAACTTAAGTTCTCCCAGGCGGGGACAAAAGATGAGGACAGGGATAAATACTACAAGAAATATCAGATGCGGGAATATTTTTTTCGATATAAAAGTTTTGGCAATTACCATTAATCCAAAAAGAAGAATGATTGCCACAAAAGGAGAGAATGAGAGGGTGATAAGAAAAAGCAGTATACCCAAAAATCCGAAAGTAAGATACCATCCGTTCAGCCCTTCGCGATACAGCATCAGGACAAAACTCACATAAACCAGAGCCGAGCCTGTCTCCTTTTCGAGGACAATAAGCAGCATGGGGATTAGAATGATAAGTGCAATACGCAGCATCCCCGAAAACGATTTCATTTTAAAATTGTAGCTGCTCATGAGCGATGCCAGTGCAAGACTTGTCCCTATTTTGGAAAGCTCTGCAGGCTGAAACCTCACAGGTCCTATCATAAACCAGGATCTGGAGCCGTTTACCTCAACTCCCACAAAAACAACTGCAAGCAGCAGCAATATTCCGCCAAGGTATATTGCCCATGCAAGCACGTCGTAGAGTTTCGGATTAATTACAAATAATATGAGCGAGGCAAGAACAAGTGAGCTCACAATCCATATAAACTGCATCCCGTACCTTTGTGAGATGTCAAATATTTGAGCATGTTCCTCGTCATAAACCGAAGAGAAGACACTTATCCAGCCAATCATCACCAGTGCCAGATAGGTGATTATCAGCGGCCAGTCCAGCTTCTTGTATAAGAGGGTTCCTGTATTCATGCTAAAGTACTTTCTGGATTAGGTTTGCAGACATGATATATGCCTCAAGCTCGGCACGCTCAACCTTACCTGTGAGATAACGCTCTACAAGCAGTGATGCAATAGGTGCTGCCCAGGTGGCTCCGAAACCGGCGTTTTCTATATAAGCTACAACGGCAATTTTTGGGTTATCCTTTGGAGCAAAGCAGATGAATACTGAGTGGTCCTTCCCGTGAGGGTTTTGCGCAGTACCTGTCTTTCCGCAAATTTCGAGACCTGGAACCGCGGCAATCCGCCCTGTTGCTCCGGAACCCGGAGGCGCATTTACAGCCAGATACATCCCGTGAATTATCTTTTTGAAATTTTCGGGGTCCACTTTAGTATAGTGCTTTTGAGAATAATCTGCCGTTATTGTCGTGTCCTCTGCACTTTTAACCATGTGAGGGGTAAAGTAGTATCCTCTGTTTGCAATTGTTGCCGCAAGGTTCGCAAGGTGAAGAGGTGTTGTGCCTATCTCG
>JAAXVX010000097.1 GCA_013335275.1 Bacteroidales bacterium | reverse complement strand
TATACATTTCCAAAATCGGATAACGCCCATATAATTCTTGACCTTGTTTCCGGAATTTACAATTATGACGGCAAAAATGTATGGACAGTTTTGAGGGTTGAGAATGACTCGACAATAACAGGATTCCGGCAGACAAGCGGATGGGCAAGAACCCGCACGGTTTATTTCGCCATCACTTTTTCCAAACCATTCAAAAGCTACGGGTATAAAGACTTCGAAAAAGCCAGGATTTACAAAGGTTTCTGGCGGAAATTCGATCAAAGCAAAAACTTCCCGGAGATGGCAGGAACACAAATGAGAGCCTACTTTGATTTTGATACCGCACAGGGTGAAGAAATAATGCTTAAAGTATCCATCTCCCCTGTGAGCACAGAAGGGGCACTTAAAAATATGGCAGCAGAGATTCCGGGCTGGGACTTCGAAAAAGTTAAAAAAGAGGGGCAGGACATCTGGAACAGGGAACTGAGCAAAATTGAAGCAGAAACCACAACTGAAGGTGAGAAGGTAAATTTTTATACAGCAATGTATCACGCATTTCTCAGTCCCACACTTTATATGGATACCGACCGGCAGTATAAAGGGCTCGATATGAATATCCACAGGGCAGAAAACTTTGACAACTACACAACTTTTTCACTTTGGGATACATACCGGGCACTTCATCCGCTATTTAACCTCGTTCAAACGAAACGCAACAGCGACATGATAAACTCCATGCTTGCCCACTATTCGCAAAGCGTGCATAAAATGCTTCCTGTTTGGTCGCACTATGCAAATGAAAACTGGTGCATGATTGGCTATCACGCCGTGTCGGTAATTGCAGACGCAGTAGCCAAAGGCGTTGTAGGCATTGACCGGGAGTACGCTCTTGAGGCATGTATAAATACAGCACGAAACAACTATTACGACGGCCTCTCCTGGTATATGTCCGGAGGATTCATTCCTGAGGACAAAAACGGCAACTCAGTTTCAAAAACTCTTGAATATGCATACGACGACTGGGCAATTGCACAAATGGCAAAA
Organism: Bacteroidales bacterium; assembly: GCA_013335275.1. GTDB lineage: Bacteria > Bacteroidota > Bacteroidia > Bacteroidales > UBA932 > Bact-08. Next base: position 4,855 of record JAAXVX010000097.1, on the reverse strand, counting down.
AAACTTGGACGGGATGATATATACAAAGAGTTCTCTGTTCGCGCCCAAAATTATAAGAACCTGTTCGACAGCTCAACAGGCTTTATGCGCCCACGCCTCAGCGACGGCTCTTTCAAAACCGGGTTTGACCCGCTCGACACACATGGGCAGGGTTTCATTGAGGGAAATTCATGGAACTACAGTTTGTATGTTCCCCATCATCCGGATTCGCTTATAAATCTTATGGGAGGAAAAGAGCGTTTTTCCATGCATCTGGATTCTCTTTTTAAAATGGACCTGCCCGACAAATACTTCGCCCAGACAGAGGATATTACAAGGGAAGGCATAATGGGTAACTATATCCATGGAAACGAACCATCCCATCATGTTGCATACCTTTTTAACCATGCCGGCAAACCATGGAAAACTCAGGAGTATGTACGGCAGATATTAAATAAAATGTACAGGCCAGCAACAGACGGCCTGAGCGGAAACGACGACTGCGGGCAAATGAGTGCCTGGTATATCTTTAGCTCACTTGGCTTCTATCCGGTTGCTCCCGGTTCGGATGAATACGAAATTGGCAGCCCTTCTGTAAAAAGAGCTGTAATAAATCTGGAAAACGGCAGCAAATTTATAATTGAAGCCAAAAATCAAAGTGATAAAAATGTTTATGTACAAAAGGTTCTGCTTAACGGAGCCCCATTATTCCGTCCAATTCTAAAACACTCCGATATAGAAAACGGAGGTTCTCTTATTTATGAAATGGGTCCCAAACCAAATAAGAAACTTTATGGAAAACGACAGTAAAATTATTGAGATATTTTCCGGAACTCCGTGGGAAGCGGAAATGGTAAAAAGCTTGCTCGAAAATGCAGAAATAGAATCGTTTATCCAAAACGCTGCATTTAATTCAAATATGTACGACCCTATTTATGCTTCCGGTACCAAAGTAATGATTCTTGAATCCAGCAAAACCCGCGCTAAAATGGTTGTTGATGAATATTATGAGAATTTAAAAAAGAAGTCCGATGAAAAGAATATTTAAGGTTTTACCCTTATTCCTGATATTATTATCCTGCAATTCCGAAAACAGGAGAAGTAAAGTTTTGTACAGCAACTCCGAGTACACTTTATATTCAAATAAAGTGGTTCAGGGAGAAAATGAGGCATTTGTAATATCTGCCGATTCAATTACCTCTGACTATCTTAGCCCACTGTCAAAAGATAGCGCAAGAAGTAAAAAACTCCGGGCCGTAAGCCGCGATATTTCATCGGGTCCCTCATATATATCCGGTCAGCCTGTAGTAGACGCTCTGTTTAATATGTCTCTGGAGGAAGCTCAGATGAATATTGAGGCCGACAGTACTTTCCGCACAGGGGCAAAGTGGGGCGGAGTATGGACAAGAGACATATCGTACAGCATTTTTCTTGCATTTGCATATCACCAGCCTGATGTGGCAAAAATCAGTCTGATGAAAAAGGTCAGCCGCGACCGTATTGTTCAGGATACCGGCTCCGGCGGAGCATGGCCGGTTTCTTCGGACAGAATCGTGTGGATAATTGCTGCATGGGAAATATACAAGGTAACAGGAGATGAGTCATGGCTCCGCCAAATCTATCCAATTATAAAAAACACACTGGAAGACGATTATAAAACTCTTTACGACCCTAATACCGGATTGTACCGGGGGGAATCCTCTTTCCTAGACTGGAGAGAGCAGACATATCCGAAATGGATGTCAAATGCAGATATATTTATTTCTGAAAATCTTGGAACAAATATATTGCATTATCAGGCAAATAAAATTCTGGAACTCATTTCCCGCATTCTCGAAGAAGAGGGGGAAGTTTATCTTGAAAGGTCGGCAGCTATTAAGAATGCAATAAATAAAAACTTATGGATAGCCGGGCGTGGGTTTTACGGACAATACCTTTATGGAAGACAGTATCTGAATATATCTCCGAGATTTGAAGCACTTGGGGAGTCTCTTTCGGTTCTTTTTGATGTTGCAGATATAAACAAGGCTGTTTCCATTTTCGAAAATTCCCCGGTTACTCCGTTCGGAACAACATGCATATATCCCCAAATCCCGGGCATTCCCCCATATCACAACAATGCCGTATGGCCTTTTGTCCAGTCATACTGGAATCTTGCTGCTGCAAAAACCGGTAATGAAAGGGCACTTGTTCACGGGCTGGCATCAATCTACAGAGCAGGAGCATTTTTCCTTACAAATTACGAAAATTTTGTTGCCGAAACAGGAGACTACAACGGAACAGAAATCAATTCCGACAGAATGTTATGGAGCATGGCAGGTAATATCGCAATGGTACACAGGGTTTTCATAGGAATGAATTTCGATGTGGACGGCATCCGGTTTAATCCCGTAATTCCCAAAGTGTTTTCCGGCAACAGAACTCTTAGGAATTTCAAGTACCGCAACGCCATATTAAACATAACCGTAAAAGGTTACGGCAGAAGAATTCATTCAATTATGCTGGATGGTAACCCGCTTTCGGGAAACCTTCTCCCTGCCACAATAAATGGAAAGCACGACATAGAGATTAAAATGGATAATAAGACGTTTGGAGATTCCGGATTTGAAATTGTAAAAAACCATTTTTCACTCGCCGCACCTGAAATTAAAATTGCAAACAATAAGATTTCATGGAACAAAATAGACGGAGCAAGCTATTATCTTTTATACAAAAACGGCGAACTTCCGGTAAAAACACAGGAACTTAGTGCAAATATAAATCCTGATGCTGCATCCGAATACAAAGTGAGTGCTGTTGATTCTCTTGGCTGGGAATCATTCACCGGAGAGCCGGTACTGTCTGTCCCGGACAAGAATATAATTACAGTTGACCTGAAAGAGAACGGAAAACCATATTCGGAAATTTCAACATCCGTCAATAAAAACCTTCATCTTAAGGCTGTAGCAGATACAGACGGCAAATATATATTCAGGCTGCGATATGCCAACGGAAGCGGCCCATGGAATACCGACAATAAATGTGCAATCCGGACACTCCGGTTAAATGGGGAAGTAACCGGCACTCTTGTATTCCCACAAAGAGGCGAGTCTTTGTGGGACGACTGGGGCTGGTCAAATTCCTATATACTCAATTTAAAGAAAGGCGGAAATTCAATTGAGATCTCCTTCGAAGAGTGGAACAATAACATGAACCAGCTCGTAAATAAAGCACTTCTGGATTACGCCGAATTAATCCGGTTATAAAAAAAGCAGAAAAAATTTTTTAATTAGCCTCTACTAACTATATTTGCGCCATGGAAATTCTGGTAAAGCAAATATTGAAACTGTCTCACATGATTGGGCAAATGGAAGAAGCTGCCATAGAGCAATTTAACTTCTCCAATCTCACTCACACCCAAATGCATTACCTTGAAACCATCAGCTTGCTGAGTAATCCAAACATTACAGAACTTGCTGCATATATGGAACTCTCAAAACCTACTGTTAAAGTAGCTATTGACAAGCTGATTGAGAAGGAATTTATCTTCAAGGTCCGCTCGGACGAAGACAGGAGAAGTGCTCATATACATCTTGCTGAAAAAGGCAAACTGATTAACCAAATGCACGATTACGCCCACAAAAGAATCGCAGAAGAGTTTGGTAACAAGCTAAATAACGAAGAGATTGAGCTTTTGGTCAAATTGCTTATTAAAGTATTAAAGGACAAATAATTTTTTTTGGAAATATAGTTAGCCTATACTAATTAAATAAACATCAATTTTCAATGAACACATCATTCAGCGCCGGAAATTTACACGGTCTTTCGGATATGGAAGTTGCTCAAAAGATAGCAAAAGAAGGTTACAACGAATTGCCGTCTTCAAAGCCTAAAAATGTTTTTAATATTGCTTTTGGAGTCATTAAAGAACCAATGTTTATCCTGCTGGTTGCCTGCGGGTCTTTATATATGTTATTGGGCGATATACAGGAAGGACTTATGCTGCTCGGGTTTGTTTTCTTTGTAATGGGCATTGAATTTTATCAGGAAAAAAAGACAGAAAAGGCTCTTGACGCACTCAAGGATCTGGCAAGCCCAAGGGCATTAGTTATACGGGAAGGGAGAACAATCCGGATTGCCGGCAGGGAAGTAGTGACAGATGACATAGTTATTCTTCAGGAAGGAGACCGCGTTCCTGCTGATGCTGTTGTCCTTGACTGTGTAAATCTGATGGCAGACGAATCTCTTCTTACAGGAGAATCAGTTTCTGTAAGGAAAAGAATAATTAAAGAAGGTGAACAGGCATTTATTCCTGGAGGAGACGACATACCTTATGTCTATTCCGGGTCAATGATTGTACAGGGAAACGGAGTAGTGAGGGTAACTGCTACCGGGATGAACACAGAAATCGGAAAGATAGGTAAAGCACTGGAATCAATAGTTGAAGAGCCCACACAGCTCAAGAGAGAGATGGGCACGCTTGTCAGGCGTCTTACGATAATTGGTGTAACGCTGTGCTTTATTGTTATTGGTGTATATTATTTAACCCGTGGCGACCTAATCAACGGATTTCTTGCCGGGATTACCCTTGCCATGGCCATGCTTCCAGAAGAATTCCCTGTTGTTTTAACAATATTTCTGGCTCTGGGTGCATGGAGGATTTCTAAAAAAAATGTCCTTACCAGGAAACCGGCTGCTATTGAAACCCTTGGTTCTGCAACTGTTCTTTGTACAGATAAAACAGGCACACTAACCCAGAATAAGATGACTGTAACTAAGCTTTTTAACGGGAAAGATATTTTTGAAATCGTAGAGGATCATCATTTTCCGGAGCCTTTTCACGAAATAATCGAATATGGCGTTCTGTCCAGCCAGGCAAATCCTTTTGATCCTATGG
>JAAXVX010000386.1 GCA_013335275.1 Bacteroidales bacterium | reverse complement strand
ATTGCTTCCGATATTGTATCTTTCTGACACATGTCGTAAAACTCGGTAGGAGTGAGGTCGCGGTTAAGTCCCAGGAATATTTTTGCAGTAGGTTTCGCTTCCAGAATATACCAGCACTCTGTTTTTCCGTATGAGTCGTGCCTTTCGATTGCAATTTCGTCCGAAGGGTGTACCTGAACAGAGAGGCTCTCGTTAATATTCAATATTTTAATTAGAACAGGAAATTCGTTGCCGAATTTTTCATAGATGGCATCTCCAACGAATTCTCCAAGGTAGGTCTCGGTAATTTCGTTGATATCGTTCTCCTCAAGAAATCCGTTTGAAGCAATGGAGATATCTCCGTCAACTCCGCTCACCTCCCATATTTCGCTGCCCCAGACTCTCTCTTTGACTATTGGATTAAATTTTATCGGATATAGGCTTGTCATATTTTTGATTCATTAAGTAAATGGCACCAACCGTGAAAAGCAGTGCTATTATATAGGTTATGAAATAGTAATTTCCCGGAATTATCGAAGAAAAGGTTGCGTCATCCGGCAACTCTGGAAAAAGTACTGTTATTGCAAAGGAGAAGCTGTTATTTATAAAGTGAATAAAGATTGTTGCCCACAGAGAGCGGGTTTTGTAGTAAATCCACCCCATTAAAGCTCCAATTAAAAATGCGGGAATTGCCTGCCAGGGGTTAAGGTGCATTACCGCAAACATGGCGGCTGACCATAAAATTGCCTTCCACGGGCTGTAGTAGTGCAGCAATCCTCTTAAAATAATTCCCCTGCAAAGTACCTCTTCGAACAGAGGAGCAAATACTGCTACCGAAATAAAAGCGGTCAAAGGATTTTCCTTCATATTTTGCATGAGATCCTTAATGAAGCCGGGAACACCCATCCATGAAGAGAGCGGTTCCGTAACGATATTAAAGGCAAAAATGAGAAAGAAAATAATGATAAAACTCAGTAAACCACCCAACCTACCGAAACCCGGGTTGTTAAGAGGAACAGCCGGTTTTTCGTTTGACCCTAAAACATAGGCCATGTCCTTTTGATTCACAATTTTACTGTATATGTATATGGCCGGCGGCAAGAACAGCAGCGGATATATCAAAAGCTGGGAGTATGGTTCAAATGACGGGAAGATAAAGCTTATGGCAACTGTAGCTAATACAGAAACCAGAGAGCCCACAACAATCATCAGCCCCATTATTATTAAACTCTGGCTCAGGTCGGGCAGGTAGGAATCTAATTTTTTAATCATAAAAGAATTTTTACCCGAATAACGGAGTAGGGTATGTGCCGGCATCAACAAGCTTTGCGATGCTCTCTACGACTGTATCTCTGTCTTCCTTAAATGTAACCCCAAACCACTTATCGGGAGTTGGCAGTACTTTTACGCTTGCCATACCCTGGGTAATGAGCTTATTTACAACATAAGGGATATAAAACTCCGATTTCAAATCGGAAATGTTTCTGTTTAAAAATTCTATAAACAGCTTATCGCTTTCAGAAAAGAAGTCCGGTGTGAAACCCCACATATTCATCGAAACCGGAGCAAACTTCTCGATTTTCACCCTGTTGCCGGATGAATTGTCGCCATAGATTGCCTCTTCTCCATTTTCCTTGGACATCAGGATATTGTGGTGCTCTTCCACGGTAGTCAGCAGGTTGTTGTTGTCTACTGTGCAGATACCTCTTGAAACAACTCCGGATTCGGACAAAGTGTTGTATGTCTCAAACCCTACCATGCAGTATTTCCCGTTTGACCCGGCAACCTCTTTCAGAAAATCGCCAAGAACTTCAAATGATTTCTGGCCATAGTAGTCATCGGCATTAATAACGGCAAAAGGA
>JAAXVX010000385.1 GCA_013335275.1 Bacteroidales bacterium | reverse complement strand
GAATATTTCTCCAAAATATTTTCTTTATCACGAAACAAAACTCGGACTTCTAAAAATCACATGCGACAATTCGGCATTGCTGGAAATTCAATATGTGGAAGACGATATCAATTACAAAGAGCGAACAGGAAAAAACCAGGACAAAAATAAGGTTCACCCTATTCTTGCAGAGACTGCACGCCAGCTTGATGAATACTTTGCAGAAAAGAGGAACACCTTTGACCTTCCGGTGAGACTAACAGGAACCGACTTTCAGAACAGAGTGTGGGAGGAGTTGCGCAAAATCCCTTACGGGGAGGTAAAAACATACGGGGAAGTGGCCGGCCTTGTCGATTCGAAAGATGCAAACAGAGCAGTAGGCCTTGCCTGTAAAATGAATCCATTGCTTATAGTTGTTCCTTGCCACAGGGTAATGGGAGCAAATAATAAACTTACCGGATTCAATATTGGAATAGACAAGAAAAGCTATTTACTTGAACTTGAAAAAGTATACCAAAATACAGAAAACAATCTTTTTAAATAATTATACAATAGATATGAGAATAACTGCATACAAGTACCAGAGCACAGGAAACGACTTCATAATTCTAGATAACAGAGATGGATCCATTACGCTCTCGGAAGATCAGATTAAAAAATTGTGTCACAGAAGATTCGGAATAGGTGCTGATGGGCTTATGCTGCTTAACTCCAGCAAGAAATATAATTTCGCAATGAAGTACTACAATTCCGACGGCCGGGAAGGAACGATGTGTGGAAACGGAGGGCGCGCCCTGGTTACTTTTGCGGCACATAAAGGAATTAAAAAATATCAGTTCGAGGCAATCGACGGAATTCATAACGCAAACGTGATAAGCTATTCGCCTTCCACTTGCGTCATTAAACTGGAAATGATTGATGTAAATGAGATTAACGACTATTCTCCAAAAAGTTATTTTCTGAATACAGGATCGAATCACCTTGTGATATTTGTCGAAAATGTGAATGACTACGATGTACTGGGGCAGGGTAAACTCTGGCGCAGCCATCCGTCTTTTCCCGACGGAACCAATGTAGATTTTGTTCAGGGCGGCTGGGGACGGTTTAACCTCCCTAAATTTGAAGAGGACAAACCACAGGCTCTTTCCGTGAGGACTTATGAACGCGGAGTAGAGGATGAGACTTTCTCATGCGGTACCGGAGTAGTTGCTTCATCCATTGCACATCACAAACTTCTCACAAGAAACAAATTCTCGTACAACAATGTAGCTGTCAAAGTGCCCCAGACAGTAACAAATATAATTGAAACAAAGGGAGGAGAACTTCAGGTAGAATTTACATATACCGGAGAGGACAATTATACCGGAATTACACTCACCGGCCCTTCTACTTATGTGTTCAGCTGTGTTTTTGACATCTGATTCTGATATTTTTAATTTTTATTAAAATGAAGAGAGCTGTTTTTCCCGGATCATTCGATCCTTTTACGATAGGACATCTTGATGTTCTTAAATCCTCGCTCCGGTTGTTCGACTCAGTAGTTATTGCTGTAGGATACAATCTCCAGAAGGGAGGATACTTCTCGGTTGAAGAGAGGATAGAGATTATCCGGCAGTCTGTGGCGCACCTGAAACATGTAGAGATTGAGTCCTATTCAGGAATGACTATAGATTTTTGCAACAAGACCGGAGCAGAATTCATAATAAGAGGAGTGAGATCTACAACAGATTTCGACTTCGAAAGAGTTATTGCACAGGCAAATACAAAAATGTCGCCAAATATCCAGACAGTTTTTATCCCTTCAAGCCCGGAATATTCTTTTATCTCATCAACAGTGGTACGGGATGTGCTGGTAAACGGCGGA
>JAAXVX010000384.1 GCA_013335275.1 Bacteroidales bacterium | reverse complement strand
ACTTGATGCAGAGCGTTTTCTCTCAGATAACAAATAGATTTAAAGATGAGAATTGTAAAACTTTTAGTTGTAGTCCTGATTGGAGTTTTTATGACTTCGTGCGTTTCTAAATATGAAATGCTTGTAAGAAGTGCCGATGTAGATCTTAAATACAAAGGGGCTTTTAAATATTTTGAAGAAAAAAAATATAAAAAAGCTGCAGACCTTTTTGAACAAATTCTTTTAGCAACCAAAGGCACAACCAGGGACGACACTGTTCAGTTCTACTTTGGCCTTAGCAACTATCGCTATGGTGACCTGATGACTGCCGAAGCAAACTTCGACCAGTTTACAAAGGTTTTTCCACGCAGCCCTTTCACAGAAGAGGCGAGATTCCTTAGGCTGGACTGTTTGTATGAATCTACATATAGGTATGAACTTGACCAGCTCCCCTCGTACAAGGCTATGTCTTCGATAAGTGAATTTCTTTACGAATATCCTAATTCGAAGTATCTTGTAAAATGCAAAGATATGCTTGTAGATTTGCAGGAAAGACTCGACAAAAAAAGTTACGAAGCTGCAAAAATATATGTTACAATAGAAGACTACAAAGCAGCAACATTTGCATTAAAAAATGCGTTAAAAGAGAATCCGGACAACAGATACAGAGAAGAGATAATGTATCAGCTCGTTGTTTCCAATTACAAATATGCAAACCAAAGCGTAAAAGCAAAACAAAAAGAACGTTACCTTGCTTTTGTTGACGAATATTACAACTTCGTCAGCGAATTTCCGGAATCAAAATACAAAAAATCAATAGCAGGAATGTTTGAGCACTCACAAACCGTAATAAATAATAAATAGATATGGAAATCAGGAAAAATGTACCAAACAACACAATAACCAGAGATCTTTCAAAGCTTGCCGCTCCAACAGGCAATATTTATGAGTCTACTATGATTATTGCAAAAAGGGCAAATCAAATTTCGGCCGAAATGAAATTTGAACTCAGCCAGAAACTGGAAGAGTTCTCAAATTATGCCGATACCCTTGAAGAGACCTTCGAAAACAGAGAGCAAATTGAAATTTCCCGCTACTACGAAAGGCTTCCAAAGGCAAACCTCATTGCTATCAACGAATTTGAAGAAGGAAGAATCCACTACAGGAAGATAGAGGAGTAATGCTAAAGGGGAAGCACATACTATTGGGTGTAACCGGCAGTATTGCCGCCTATAAGGCTGCCCTGTTAGTCCGTGCTTTAGTTAAACAAGGGGCAGAAGTGAGAGTGATAATGACTGAAATGGCAAAGCAGTTCATAACACCTCTTACAATGGCCACACTTTCAAAAAACCCTATTCTTGTCGAGTTTTACAATCCCGAAAACGGAGACTGGAACAGTCATATAAGTCTTGGGATGTGGGCAGACGCATATTTAATTGCTCCTGCATCGGCAAATACCATTGCCAAAATGGCAACGGGAGTTGCAGACAATCTTCTTCTTACTACATATCTGTCTGCCAGGTGTCCCGTAATTGTAGCACCTGCAATGGATGTTGATATGTACCTTCACACTGCCACTCAAAAAAACATTGAAACCCTTGCCCTTAGAGGTGTTAAGATAATTGACCCCAATGCAGGAGAACTTGCAAGCGGACTTGAAGGAAAAGGCAGGATGGCAGAACCCGAAGAGATTGCCGGATATATGAATGAATTCTTTTCCCTCAAAGAGAGTCTGAAAGATATAAATGTCCTGATAAATGCCGGCCCTACCAGGGAAGCCATAGATCCGGTAAGGTATATTTCAAACCACTCTACAGGGAAAATGGGATATGCAATTGCAGAGGAATTTGCATGCAGGGGAGCAA
>JAAXVX010000383.1 GCA_013335275.1 Bacteroidales bacterium | reverse complement strand
GGGACTGTCAAGAGTTTCCGGATACAATTCGCTTTATGCGGCAAAACTTCAAACGCAGCTGTCTGTTATAAATTTTGCGAACATAGTAAGGGTTACTTCTTTGGCCTCCGGAGGTCTGTTTCTTGGAAAATTTAAATACAGTATTCTGGCACAGGATGTGTATCACCCTCAGAATATGACTAAATTTGGGATTCCTTTTACCGGCAAAACAATTCCTATTGCTTTTTCGTTGAATTACAAGTTTACTAAAGGCATGAACCTCATAAAAACGACCCCAAAATTCTCCTCGGTAAATATCCCTGCGTTTGAAGACCCGGCAGCTGTTGAGGGAAGCGATAAAGCGATTGTATGGGTGGAATTATGGCATCATTCCGGAACGGATGAGTTTGATATTCAAAAAGAGCCGCTATCTAATAAGATTGCCCGCGGGGAATTCATTATCGGCGAAAACTCTTCCGGCTGGAGCTTCTCGCTTACAGATATTAAGCCGGTGAGCGGAACGCAAAATATTACTCCAACGCATATAGTGGTAACAATGTCTTCCAGCAGGGACGGAGATATATTTACAGGAGCAGACGGCAGCAGCCTGGTTGTAGACAACTTTAAATTGCATTACTACTCTCCGGGGCAGGGTGTGAAAATTTTAAACTGATAAATATGTATATTTCGGAAACAATTCTTGAAGTAAGATATTATGAGACCGACCTGATGGGAATAGTGCACCATTCGAATTATATCCGATATTTTGAGTGCGGCAGAAGCAAAGCTCTTAAAGATTTAGGCCTGCCTATCGAAAAGATTGAGGAAGAAGGAATAATGATGCCGGTTACTCATGTCGGATGTGATTACAAACTGCCTGTGAAAATGGGCGAAATAATTCGCATCGTGAGCACAATAAAGGATTGCCCAAGGGCCAGAATTATAATTGACACTGTTATTTATAATCAGAAAAATGAAGTTGTTTGTTCGGGAAGTGTTACGCTTGGCTTTATCAATTCACTTAGCAGAAAGCCTACAAGAGCTCCTGAATCGGTTGTAAAAGTGTTTTCGCCATATTTTATGTAAAAACTTAATAATTAATAATAATCATGAATCATCTATTACTGTTTGGAACAATAGGAGCAACGGAAGTAATTATCATTGCCCTCATCGTATTATTGTTGTTCGGAGGAAAGAAAATTCCGGAACTAATGAGAGGTATTGGTAAAGGAGTAAAAAGCTTCAAAGACGGAATGAAGGGAATCGAAGACGATATCAAAGAGACAAATTCCGAAGAGAAAGAGGAAAAGAAATAGTGAGCAGTGAAATGACATTTTGGGAGCATCTGGACGAACTCAGGAAAGTACTGTTTCGTTCTGCGATTGTCGTTTTTATACTGGTGATCCCTATTTTCCTTGCTAAAAGCTTCATTTTTGAGAAGATAATTTTTGCGCCTACGGATTCAGGGTTTATTTTATACAAATGGCTCGGACAGTTAGCGCTACTATTGAAAATTCCTGAAGCGGCACCTGAACCATTCAGCCTCAATCTTATAAATATTGACCTTTCGGCGCAGTTTTTTATTCACGTATCAGTTTCGCTGACTCTTGCATTTATCCTTGCTGTCCCGTTTGTGTTATATCAGCTTTGGCGTTTTATAGGACCCGGCCTTTACGAAAAAGAGCAGGTTGCTGTTAAAAAAGCATTCGCATTTGGAGCTGTACTGTTTTTTATAGGGGTTCTAGTTGGCTATATATTTGTATTCCCTTTAACATTGAGGTTTTTAGGAACTTATCAGGTGAGCACGATGGTTGCAAATCAAATTTCATTACAGTCCTATATTTCAATGTTCACTCAATTGATTCTT
>JAAXVX010000096.1 GCA_013335275.1 Bacteroidales bacterium | reverse complement strand
TCGAATATTCTTTCGCTGAACAACATCTTTTAGTACTATAGTGGAGTAGATACTGCTAAGATACTCCATTACGACTTCTTCCTGCATCGGCAGGTGAATAAGATACGGTAATCCTCCATAATGGATGTACGACTCCATTGACTTATCTTCATCAGGCAATTTGTGGAAATCCAAAAATTCCATATACGAAAGGCTATAAATCTTAAACTCAACATATCTGCCTCCGAGTTCATTTGCCAGGTCGGCCGAGAAAATTTCTGAGTTACTACCTGTAATATAGATGTCGTTATTGTCGTCTAAAGCAAGCGAGCGAATGGCTAACCTAAAATCTGTAATTTCCTGTATCTCATCTACAAAAATGTAATTCATCTTGCGATCAACCGATTTTGAGATAACATAGTCGTTTAACTCTTTGTAGGTTCTCATATCTGCAAACTCAACATCTTCTTTGTTGATATATATGATATTTGCGGTAGTATCTTCCTTGCGAATAACATCCATCAGCTGGTAGAGTATGTAACTTTTACCTACCCGGCGATGTCCTGTCATTACTTTAACAATAGACTGCCTCATAAATGGCTTTATGCGTGATATATAAGCATCTCTATTCTTTATAACTTTTGGAATTTTCATACTCGTGTTATATAGTTGTAATTATAATACACAACAAATATAGCATTTATTTTAATTATGATTATAATAAATAGCCAATTCATAAATTATTATGGTTATAATTATATAAATTTGCATTGTATGAGATATCGTTAAGAAAAATCATACCTTTATGCTCAGGAAAATCATTCGTGTTTGTATTATCCATAAACTTAAAACTAATTTTATGAAAATAGATTTAACAGCTATCAGAATAAGGGAGATAGGGCCGGATGAGGTAGAACTTCTGACCAAATACAGGATGGCTTATCTCACAGAATTGCAGGGAGAACAATCTCCTGAATATCAGAAAAAACTTAGCGAAGAGCTGACTCTCTTTTTTAAAGAGGCATTGGCCGAAAAGCGATTTTTCGCGTATATGGCCGAGCTTAAAGGCGAGATTCTCAGCTTTGGGGCAATGGTAATTAAGAAAATACCGGGAGATTTTAACCAGTCGTCTTACCTTGAAGGAGACATTCTGAATATGTATACAATACCTAACGTTAGAAGCAACGGAATATCAGCTATGATACTTAAGCAGCTGATAGATGAAGCCCGTAACCGGGGTATCAGCAAAATCTCTCTTCACACCACTAAAGCCGGCGAAAAGCTATACAGGAAATTTGGATTCAGCGAACCGGCATATCCGGTTTTGGAATTGATTACAACTATTTGATATTTTCAAATACATCAGATAGGTTTCTGAAAAATGTCCCACCGGGGTAAATAAAAAAATGGCTCACAGTTGTAAGCCATTTTTTATTATCTCTCCCTCAATTTTCGGGATTATTTTGAACGCCAAGTCAAACTATTTCAAAGGCAGATAGATTTCTGTCCGCAACTTCTCAGGAGCAGTGTTCATGGGATTGTTGCAGTATTTTTCATAGCAGCTTCTGTCGCCAAGAGTTTCATTGCTGTTTGGAAGCCATTCGGAGTAAATCTTATCATATACTTCGCCCAGATGTTCGTAGGAACCGATATACGTGAATTTGGCGTACTTTCCTCCTTCGATTGTCTTAACGCCAATTTCTTTTTTTGCCACCGCCGGTTTGCGGACAACCAGACAAATATCTGTACGCAATTTATTTACATCCGTAACATGAGGGTCGTCTATGTAAACAGCGATATGCTCTATACCGGCCGAAAAGAGTTTTTCACTCTTGACATACCCCCACAAACTTTGCCAGGCCGAACCGAAATCCAAACTTTTGTATTCACCCAACAGGCGTATATATATTGCCTGTTTTGGCTCGATAACCGATATTACCGGTTTCTTAAGTTCTATTGTAACCGTTTTTCTTACAGGATCCATAATCTTGAATTTAATGTTTTTACGATAATTTATTGGAGAAATACCGTAATGCTTTCGAAAAGCTCTGGACAAAGATGATGGCGTTTCAAAACCTATCCGATAGGCAATGTCCGAGATTTCATCATTTGTATAACGCAGCAATCGAGCTGCAGTCTCGACTCTTGTTCGCGCGATGAAGGCATAAATGGGCTCCCCCAGGAAAGCTTTTGTTATACGATGAAAATGAAATTGCGAAAAGTTTGCCATTGAAGCGAGTTTGCATAAGTCCATATCCTCGTCAAGATGCGACTCAATGTATTCAACTACTATGTTGATTCGTTTAATGTACTCGTTTCGTGTCGAATCGGAATTGTTCATCACTTCTCATATTTCTCAAGTACAAATATAAACCTTATGCTAATAATTGACTTCGCCAATGTTGCTATTATAAAAATATTAGCTTACGCCATCAATTTTATCCATTTTCAATTCATGTTTAACCATATGCCTGATTGTGCTGAATTTTGGGTGCAGAGACTTTGGACGCAGCGAGCTTTCTTTAAGTAAAAATACTAAAAGACAAAAAAGTCCGAAAATACATAACCATCCATAAATTTCTTTCATACTCACAATCATCGCGTGTTGATTCAATGTATCGAAAAGTGATTCGGAAGGAATCATTTTTGAAACAGGATTTACGTTGTCTAAGTTTGCACTTAGAAGCATTAAGTTTTTCTTCATCGTATTTTTGAACACAAATGTTAAAAAAGCCGACCCAATTAAAGAACCGCAACACGCACTGATAAAACCCTGTATAGTGAGCGACTGAGGGAAATTACTGAAAGGTATTGTCGATAGTGACGTAATAAAGGTTATCGCAATGATTATATACCCGGTTCCCCGCAGCAGGAGAGGAAAAAGCAGCATTCCTTTAGGCAGATTATAGTCTATAATGCAATACATTACAACTAAATAGCCCACCAAAAGCGAGAATCCAATCCGAGTCATTGTTTTGTATGTCCATTTACGCAAGGCAAAGTTCCGGTATGTAAAAATCGCGCCTGATATAAACCCAACTAGTACAATCCAATTGAGTGATGTAAGATTTAGGGTATCATAGCCTAAAATTTCACCGGCATACAGATGCTCTAAATAATGTGAAGGACTTATAAGAATATTTACAACTATAAAG
Organism: Bacteroidales bacterium; assembly: GCA_013335275.1. Classification (GTDB taxonomy): domain Bacteria; phylum Bacteroidota; class Bacteroidia; order Bacteroidales; family UBA932; genus Bact-08. Next base: position 2,772 of record JAAXVX010000096.1, on the reverse strand, counting down.
AGGGCAAACGTAAGCCACACATGTCTATAACGCCAGGTTCCATTGGCAATGAACGGATGCCTGATAAATGACGCGCGCCATAAATTGAGACCCAGTGCCGCCAGGCCGAATAAAGTTCCCGTCCGGATGTATGCAGATTGATACCAGTCGTAATAATCGCCATAAATAAGTACAAACTCGGCACACAATATTGTAGCTCCCCAGAGAAGCCCGCCCATCCAGTCAATTCCGTACAAAGGAAGCTTTTTCATAAAACGGTAATGGCGAAATGCAAATGAAGTAATCAATATTAATAAAAACAGAAGTCCAATCATTAGCCAGTACATGAATTCCCATTTTGCCATAAATGCAACATAAACTGTTGTCAGGCCCGAAAGCTGTAAGAACCCCTGAATAAACAACTGAATATAGCAAAACCACACTGACATATCGCGTTTGGGAGTTACCCAAAGTTGAATGGCACTATTACAGGTAAAGGTGCCCCACATACGAAAGAATCCTGCGAAGAAGCTTGTCAGCACCAATATAGGAACACTGCCGGTGTTCATACATATAAAATTGCATACAATGAGTGCTGAGGCCGTTACTGTTAGTGATGTTTTTGTAGCAAACCGGAATTTTAGCCGAAACATAATCGTAAAAGTAAGAGCTAAGCCCGCCAGCGAAGCATATCCGGCCATCATAATATCTTCCTGCATGAGAGCTAACGAGCCCGACATCTCAAAAGCTGACGCTAGATAGACTCCGCCAGAAAACTGGAATATTATGAAAAACGTGAAAAGTATCCATGGCTTTATCTTTTCGGGCACAAAGTTTCGGATCTCAGGTATGGAGAAAGCGACTGTGTGATGCATCGGTTTAATATTTCACCTCACATTCCACATTCATCCCAGAGCGTAGCTTTTCCATGTCTGCGACTTTATTCTCTTTTGAAAATTCAATACGTACGGGAATACGCTGTTGTACTTTTATGAAATTTCCGGCTGAGTTATCTTGCGGAAAAAGAGAATAGCTTGCGCCTGTAGCGCTTGAAATCGATTGTACAGTTCCCCTGAAAGTGACATCGGGAATAGCATCTACGCGAATATCCACACTTTGCCCCTCTTTGATGTTTGCTGTTTGCGTTTCTTTATAGTTTGCAATTATCCACTTTTCGGTTTCATTTACCATGTCGAGCAATACCTGACCCGATTGGATCAGTTGCCCTTCTTCTATATTTTTACGACCCGGAGCACCATCGCATGGAGCAAGAATTACGGTGTATGAAAGATTTAACCGTGCAAGTTCCAGGGCAGCCTCAGCTACTTTAATTCCCGCATCGTTTTGACTGAGGCGCATTGTTTGCTCGTTCTTAACTAACGATGTTGAGTTGCGCTGGCGCTGAAGCTGCTCATAACGAGCCTTTGCGGCTTCATAATTGGCACTTACCGCATCAAACTGCTGTTGCGTAACAGACTTCTGTGCCAAAAGAGTTTTGTGGCGATTGTATTCTTTTTCTGTATTTTTCAGCCTCACCAGGCTTTCTTCAATACCGGATTCCGTTACCCCAATATTACTTTGAGTGGTAAGAATGGTTGTTCCCATTGCCTTTTTACCAACAATGGCGTTTCTGAAATCTGCCTCGGCTTGTGCTACGCGGTAACGATACTCCACATCCTCAATAACCACCAGAGTATCGCCTTTTTTCACTCTTTGATATTCGTCAAAATAGATTTTCTTTACAAAGCCCTGTACCCGCGAGGATATGGGTACTATTTGCTGTTTAACCTGCGCATTGTCTGTAAACTCCACATTGCCTAAATGCACAAATTTGGCAAAAACCCACACAATCACGCCCACCAACAGCAATCCAACAACTATATTGTATGCCAGTTTCATTTTTTTCTTTACCATGATATTCTCCTAAAATTTCAATTAATTATTTGCTGATTGTATTTCCGATTTCCCGTTGCAAATGGTAATAGTTATAAATGACGTTAAGTTTTGCATTTACTACCTGTAATTCTGCATTTAGTTTGGTATTGCTGGCATCCAGCATTTCGGTAATTAATACCAGATCGCTCAGGTAACGGTTATTTATTATCCCATAGTTTTCGGCTGCAAGCCGGCTGCTTATTTCGTATACTTTTAGTTTTTCGAATGACTCCACAAACCTTATGTAAGCACTGTTTACTGCCACCTGAGTATTTTCCTGAGTAAGAGCTTCTGCATTTTCTGCTATAAGTTGTCTCTTGCCTGCGAGCTGAACTTTCCGATTATTTTTGTAGAGCGATGCAAGATTGAATTTTACACCCACAGCTACATACCAATTATTAAAATTGCTGTTTAAGGCTGGCACTTCTATCAAAACAGGACCGTTAAAATTATTTGCTGCCACAAGCGCAATATTTGGATAGTAATCGGCTTTCGCAATGCGCACCTGTTTTGCTGCTATTTCTTTATCCAGCGCTGCCGATTTCAACTCCGGACGGTTTTCGGCAGCAAGCTCAAGCAGGTTGTTATAGCTTACTGAACTTAAATTTATGTCAAGTACAGAAGAGTCCGGTATGATTTGCGTTTCAACAGGCAATCCCAGCGTAACCACAAGCTGATTATTAATAATCTTTTTGTTGTTTTCTGTTTCAATAAGTGACAGCTTAAGGTTTTGCATCATGAGTTCATGACGTGTTACGTCATTTCCCAAAGCCATTCCTTGTGCCTCTTTTGATTTTATCTGGTCTATAAGTATTTCAGTTTGCTCAATATTTTTCAAAAAAACTTCACCCTGATTTT
>JAAXVX010000382.1 GCA_013335275.1 Bacteroidales bacterium | reverse complement strand
CGAGGGGTTGACTGTCAAGAAAAACGCCGGGGTGCGCTATCGAACCCCGGCGTACTCTTTCTCTTTGTCGCGGCTGTATATCAGTCGCTAAACTTCGCGTATAGCCTTAATACCGGGGAGTTCGATACCTTCAAGGTATTCAAGCATCGCTCCGCCTCCGGTTGAAACATAACTTACTTTGTCGGCAAATCCCATCTGGGTTACTGCGGCAACAGAATCTCCGCCTCCTACAAGTGTGAACACTCCTGTTGAGGTAATATCTGCAAGTATCTTTGCAATTCCGGTTGTTCCATTTGCAAATTTTGGCATTTCAAATACTCCCACAGGGCCGTTCCAGAGAACTGTTTTTGAGGCTCTGAGAACTGCTTCCCACTCTTTGAGAGTTTCAGGGGCAACATCCATACCCATCCATCCGTCAGGAATTTTGTTGTCGGCGCAAATCTTAGTATTTGCATCGTTGCTGAAAGCATCAGCAATAATAACATCTCCTGAAAAATATAATTTAACGTTCTTTTGTTTTGCCTTTTCAATTATTGACAGAGCCAGTTCCATCTGATCGTCTTCGCAAAGTGATTTGCCAATCTTGCCGCCCTGAGCCTTGATGAATGTAAATACCATTCCGCCGCCGATAATCATATTGTCTACAACGTCGAACAGTTTTTCAATAATTGCAATCTTTGAAGATACCTTGGCACCGCCGATTATTGCAGTAACAGGGTGTACCGGAGATTTGAGAACTTTGTCAATAGCAACAATTTCGCCTTCCATTACATAACCGAACATTTTGTCGTTGGGAAAATATTTGGCTATAAGGGCTGTAGATGCATGGGCGCGGTGTGCGGTACCAAAAGCATCGTTAATATAGCAGTCGGCATAAGAGGCAAGTTTTTTTGTGAACTCTTTTTGCTTCTCTTTCATCTCTGCCTTGGCAACCTTCTTAACATCATCAGATGCATCTTCCGCAAGGTCGCGTGGTTTTCCTTCCTCTTCTGCGTAAAATCTAAGGTTTTCAAGAAGAAGAACTTCTCCCGGTTTCAGGTTTTTAGAAAGTTCGGCAGCTTCTGCTCCCATACAATCCGGAGCAAACATAATTTTTGTTCCGAGTTTCTCCTCAATCGCTCCAATAATATGCTTTAAAGAGTACTTGCCAGTAGGTCCTTTAGGCCTTCCAAGGTGAGACATTATTATAAGAGATCCGCCTTTCTCAAGTACTTTTTTGAGCGTTGGAATGGCAGCCCGTATTCTTGTATCGTCTGTTATCTGAAAATTCTCATTGAGCGGCACATTGAAGTCTACCCTTACAATTGCCCTTTTTCCCGAAAAATCATAACTGTCAATCTTTTGCATGTCGGTATGTTTTAAATATATATACTATCAGGGGGCAAATTTAGAAATATTATTACAAAAATAGTTACCTTCGGCCCTATAATAATTTCTAAAATTGTTGAATAACGTGATATTACTTGAATCCCCAAAAAGTTGGAATGATTACGAATTGTTAGATTCCGGTGATTTCGAAAAATTAGAGAGGTTTGGATCTTATATTTTAATAAGACCTGAGCCAAAAGCCCTGTGGCAAAAAAGCCTGTCCAACAAGGAGTGGCTGTCAATGGCGCATACCAGATTTTCTCAGGGCGCAGGCTTCGGGAAGTCGGGAAAGGAAGATGCCGGAACCTGGACTCAGCTTAAAAAAATGCCGGATCAGTGGCAGATTAGTTACATCAAAACAGGAGGCCTTAAGTTTAATCTCAGAATGGGATTAACATCGTTTAAACATGTAGGTGTTTTTCCGGAACAGGCTCCAAACTGGGACTATATTTTTAAAGAAACTAAAAGGCTCATAGGAC
>JAAXVX010000095.1 GCA_013335275.1 Bacteroidales bacterium | reverse complement strand
TGTCTATTGCCGCACCCGATATGGGGGGGGCAAAAAGAGCAAATGCCTATTCAAGAATACTGGGATGCCCGCTTATTATCTGTCACAAATCGCGTGAGAAGGCAAATGTTGTGGGTTCAATGACCGCAATAGGAGATGTTGAAGGAAAAAATATCGTAATAATTGACGATATGATTGATACAGCCGGTACAATCACTAAGGCTGCAGACATGCTGATGGAGAGAGGAGCTGTGAGCGTGAGGGCACTTGCCACCCATGCCGTTCTGTCCGGACCGGCATATGAAAGAATTGCAAAATCGGCACTGGAAGAGGTTATAATATCGGACACAATTCCGCTTTCATGCGACCCTAACCTGGACAGGACAAAGATAAAGGTGCTCTCGGTAGCGGATATCTTTGCAGATGTTATTGACAAGGTTTACAATTACAAATCTATAAGCACAAGTTTTATATTTTAAATATGTTTGATACAGATATCGATATTCTACACGACAGGCTTGTCGGATCTGTCAGAACTTTTTTTCGCGATGCCGGAAGAGAAAAAGCTGTTGTAGGCTTATCCGGAGGAATTGATTCTGCAGTCGTACTGGCACTTGCCGTGAGGGCACTGGGGAAGGATAATGTTCATGCACTTCTTATGCCATCGCCTTATTCAACTCTGCACTCTGTAACGGATGCAGTTGAACTCGCAGAGAATCTTGATGTACGATATAATATAGTTCCTATTGAAGGGGTTTTCAACAGGTTTACAAAAGAGATGGACGACCTGTTTGACGGCGAAACAAAGCGTATCACCATAGAAAACCTTCAGGCAAGGATTAGAGGCGTAATCTTAATGGCCTATACGAACCAAACCGGCTCTCTTTTGTTGAATACATCAAACAAAAGCGAAGTTGCAATGGGTTACGGCACGTTATACGGCGACCTCACAGGTGCTTTAATGGTACTTGCCGATGTATATAAACTTCAGGTTTACAGCCTTGCAAATTATATAAACAAAGAAGGAACCGTTATTCCGTATTCGATTATCACAAAGGAACCGTCTGCGGAATTGAGCGAAAATCAGAAGGATAGCGATACACTTCCCGTGTACTCGGTTTTGGACCCAATTTTGCATTCAATATTTGAAGAGGGGAAAAATGAAGAAGAACTAATTGCCTGCGGTGCAGACAGAAACCTCATTAACCGCATACACCACATGATGAACTCTGTTAAATTCAAAGTTCATCAGCTTCCGCAGATGATCCAGACGGGTGATCATCCTCTGCTTCCTAAGGAGAAGTGCCTCAACTATCCGTTATAATTAATCCGATAATATTATGTCAATTATACTTTTATCCATTTTACTTGTTGGTTTGTGTGTTTTCCTGCTCTCTTTTAATATTATCTTCAGGAAAGATGGCAAATTCCCCGATAAAGAGATTGGGGGTAACAAAGAGTTGCGCAAAAAGGGTTTGATGTGTGCCAAGGCGGAGGAGAAAATCCTCTGGAAGAAAAAAAAGAGTGGGTCTCTTAATGTAAAATATGACCCTTTATCAGGCGGCTGTTCAAGCTGCTCAACATGCGGCACAAGCTGCGAAGAGTGTTAAATTATGAGTATTGTTGCTATTGTAGGACGCCCGAATGTAGGCAAATCCACCCTTTTCAACCGTCTTGTTGGTATGAGGAAGGCTATTGTTGATGAAGTTTCGGGAGTTACCCGTGACCGTCATTACGGCCGTTGTGAGTGGACAGGGAAAGAGTTTTCGGTTATAGATACCGGAGGTTATGCCATGAATTCAGATGATGTGTTTGAAGAAGAGATTCGCAAACAGGTTCACCTTGCTATTGAAGAGGCAGATGTTGTTCTTTTCCTTTGCGAAGTTGGAACAGGAATTACGGATTTTGACGAGATGATTGCCAATATCCTCCGCAGAAGTAAAAAACCAATTATAATGGTTGCCAACAAGGTTGATACAGGAGACAAGATATTCGATACCCATGTGTTCAATTCGTTCGGCCTCGGCGAACCATTTGCCATTTCATCGGCAAGCGGGGCAGGAACAGGCGACTTACTGGATAAGGTTCTTGAACTGCTTCCGGATGAGCCGGATCACGACGAGGACAAACCGTCAATTCCTCACATTGCTATCGTAGGAAAGCCAAATGTTGGCAAATCTTCGCTCACTAATGCATTGCTTGGCGAAGAGAGAAACATTGTTACCCCGGTTGCCGGCACAACAAGAGACTCTATTGCCACACACTACAATAAGTTCGGATACGACTTCATGCTCGTGGATACTGCGGGACTGAGGAAAAAGAACAAGGTAAAGGAAGATCTGGAATTTTATTCTGTAATGCGCTCACTGAGGGCAATTGAAAGTTCAGATGTGTGTATACTTATGATGGACGCCACTCTGGGTGCCGAAGGTCAGGATATGTCAATATTCAACCTGATCATAAAGAATAAAAAAGGCTGCGTGATTGTTGTAAACAAGTGGGATACAGTCGAAGACAAAAACTCAAATACAATGAAGGAATTTTCGGCAAAAATCATTGACCGGATAGCTCCCTTCACCGATGTTCCCCTCATTTTCACATCTGTAATTAACAAACAGCGAATTCTTGACGTACTCAAAGCAGCTGCCGAAGTTTCCGAAAACAGGGCACGCAGGGTTCCCACTTCAAAATTGAACGATGTAATGCTTGAGGAGATAGCCAAGTTTCCTCCTCCTTCAATTAAAGGAAAGTTTGTCAAGATTAAATACATGACTCAGCTTCCAACTCCGTCTCCTTCTTTTGTGTTTTTCTGCAACCTTCCCCAATATGTGAGAGAAGACTACAAGAGGTATCTCGAAAACAAACTGCGCAAGCATTTCAACTTCACAGGAGCACCTATTCAGATATTTATGAGGCAGAAGTAAAGTTTCCCGATCTTGGAATCTTTACGGTAAAGTTTGCACCTCCCAAAACATCAGAACGGCTATAGTCTATTGATCCCTGGCTCTGTTCCATTATGCTCCGGCATATTGCAAGGCCAAGACCGGTACCGCTGTTCTTTGTTGTGAAGTTAGGCTTGAATAACCTGTGAGTAAGATTGTCCGGAACTCCGGGACCGTCATCCTCAATAGAAACAACATACTGCTTTTCATCTTTTTTGAGTGTAACCAGTATTTCTCCGCTATTCTGAGAATCAACAGCCTGCACTGCATTTGACAAAAGGTTCACAAGAACTCTTGTTATTTGCGTCTTACGGGCCATTACAAACGCTTCGTGCTCTTCGCTTACGAAACGGATTGATATGTTGTCGCTTGTGTTGAACAGTATTATCTGCTCCCTTATGAGCCTGTTGAGCTCTGTATTTGAAAGTTCTTCCGAGTAAAAACGCGAGAAGCTGGAAAATTCACCTGCCGCATCCGCAAGAATATCAATCTGCTCAATGAGAGAGTTTGCAAGTCCTTCAAATTTTTCCTGCCATCCCTCAACATTCTGTTGTTTAAGCCTCACAAGATGCTGTATGCTTAAACGCATAGGGGTAAGCGGATTTTTTATTTCATGGGCAATTTGCCTTGCCATCTCTCTCCAGGCCTGTTCCCTCTCGCTATGTGCAATCTGTGTGGTGCTCTCCTCCAAATCGTCCACCATCTTGTTATATGCCGCCACAAGAATACCAAGTTCATCCCGGTTATTGTAATCAATGTGTTCGGGATGTTGCGAAATGTCCAGCAACTGCATTTTCCGGCTGATTTCGGCAAGTGGCTTTGAAAGTGAATTTGAAAGTGCAACTCCGCCAAAGACAGCCGCTAAAAGCAACAGAAGATATATGTTTATGATTGCGGCTATAATGCTTGAAGCATCATTCTTAACCTCGGACTGCCTTGAAAAATATGGAATATTGGCAATTGCAATTAGCTTTCCGTCCTGATTGAAAAGTGGCGCATAAAGAGAGTAGAAGCTAAGTTTAGCAATGTTTTCCTTATTTACAAACTGCTTTTTCTTATTGTAAACAATCTCCTTATATGCAGTAGGGTTCATCCTTGCGCCAATAAGGAACCTGTCATATATTTCGGGTTGTGTTGTCCTGAGCAGCAGCCCGTCCGGCCTGTAAATATTAATATCAATCTGGGTATTGCTTGAAAGGCGGTTCATCGCTTCAAAAAGCTTAATATTATTGAACTGCGGGTCGTTGTACCTCTGGGCAGATTTGCTGTAATATGAGAGGGTAGACTGTACGGATTGCATTTTCTCCTCCATCTTGGTTCTGTTGCTTTCGGTAAAATAGTTTAAAGAAAACCAGATGCTTCCCGTTCCCAGAGACAGTAAGGCAAAAACAAGAGAAGCCATAATGAGGAAAGTAATTTTCCAGCGGAAAGAGTCCATTGGAACCTTCGGAAAAAAATTCTTGCGCCTTGTCCTTATTAGCCCGAATATCATTAGGGAGTAAAAGAGTACAATATACGAGAATGTGACAATGTAGGGAAAGATGCTTCTTTCCGGCCTGCTTATTATTATTATGTTTTCGGGAGATGCCTTGTTGACAAAATGAAGATATCCGTCCTTCCGGAGAGTAGAGTATCCTGTCTTGTATATATCATCAAGAGATGTTGCATAGTTGTAAGTTCCGCTATATGATATCATCCTGTAATTCAGATATTTTGCGTATGAATAGCTGGATGGGATATTAAGATTGTCCATTTGCTTATGGTCCAGGAGAAGTTCGGGATATCCTATTGCCTCCTTCATGAATTTTGAATCGAACTCCATATACAAATTCAGATTGCCGTTAAAACTCGGAAAAGTGAATACTCCGAGATAGCTTATCCTGCCATTGTAATTATTCATGAAATAAAACCTGGAGTTATCGAACAGAGGAATGCCATAGCGGGAGATTTCGCCATCGAAGAATTGTCCGCATGGAAGCAGTGCAGTTTCGGAATCTACACTCAGAGGATCTTCTCTCTTGCAGATAGTTATCCTGAGATCGTACTTTTGCATCAGACTCCAGAAGTACTGCTCGGTTAGAATGTTGTTAACCATTTCGTTGCTTTGGTCAATCTGCACCCACAAAGCAAGAACAGGGTCGTTTTCTATAAGTTTTTCCGAACTGCGGAGAATCAATTCAATATTAAGGTCTCTCTCCACCGACATTTTTGTCGTAAGCACACGATTCCTTTCGTATTCATTCAGAAAGCCGTAAAGACTTACTGTTGCCAGAGTATAGATTGATATCACAAAGATGTATACCATAATGGCCCGCATATTCAAAAACGAGATATTGTGTCTCATTTTTATTGCCGGCCTCAGCAGCTGAAGTGAGAAAAGAAGTGCAGTAAAAAGGAGTGCATACAACACATAGGACAATATCGTATAAACCGTTATCTCATCAATCTTGTATAGTTCAAGGACAATATTTGAATTAAGGATAAGTGACCTTAGACTGATATGGATATAAGCTATTATCAGCACAGGAATGATAATAAAAATGGCCCTCATTAGCCTCTTTTTATCGGGCTTTGCCTTTAGAAAGGTTAATGCAAGGCTTTTACGGACCATAAACAGCGCAAGCATAACCAAAAAGATATAGAGATGATTTATCAGCAAATCTGCCATTGACCCAAAGAGTCCAAAATCGGCATAAAGGTTTGGAGAAAAAAGTTCAATATCACCACCCACATTATCGGCAAAATATGCTGCAATAAATCTTAAAATAGTCAGCCCGGCGAATGCAATAAAAAATTGTTTAATCCTTTTCCTGAATTGCAGGTTGCTAAAAAGAGCTGCAATCATAAAAAATATTGAAAACCATCGTAATGAAGCCCCCTCCTCCCCTCTGTTGCTTGGAAGATTCTTCAGCACCGAAAAGAGGACTCCTCCATTTTTCCCTTTAACAATATAAGATTCGTCCTGAGTAACCGGGACTATTGAAAGACGTTT
>JAAXVX010000381.1 GCA_013335275.1 Bacteroidales bacterium | reverse complement strand
GTATGGCGTTCAGTATTTATATGCCGACTATAAGAGCGAAGCAAAGATGAATTATCTGCTTGTTCCGCTTATGGCAAGATTCAGCTGGAACCTGTTCAAAACATTCCCTTTAAAAGTGTATGCTGCGGTAGGGCCGTTTGCCGGTTTTATGCTGAATGCACATCAGTATACAAGCGGGTCAAGCCTGATATATGCCGATGAAGCAAAAACCATCCCGCTGCCTCTTCCTACTCCAATACCTTTTGACGCTACTACAGATATTAAAGACCAGTTACACACATTCAATGTAGGAATCAACTGTTTAGTCGGGTTTTCATATACACTGTCTCAGAAAAGCTCGCTTTTTGTTGAAGGTGGCGGAAATTACGGGTTTATTTCGGTTCAGAAAGTGGCCGCAAATGGTCAGAGTTATACAGGAGCCGGCACCGTTAATTTCGGGTACGCTCATACTTTTTAACTGATAATTGCTAAGTCTGTTATTCGGGGCAGGGGATTGAAAAGAAGAATGTAGAACCTTTTCCTTCTTTGCTCTCTGCCCATATTTTGCCTCCGAGAAGTTCCACGTAGGATTTTGCAAGAAACAGCCCCAATCCTGCGCCTTCATAGTTTTTGGCAACGTATTCACTTCCCTGGCGGAACCTTTCAAATATAAATTCCTTTTGGTCCTCGGGGATTCCTATTCCTGTATCTTTTACCCAGAATTCAATTCCGTCCGGTCTCTGGCCGCAGCCAATTTCAATAGAGCCGGAAGGGGTAAACTTGATTGCGTTGTTCGCAAGGTTTGTGAGAATTGAGCAAATCTTTTCTTTGTCTGTGAAAATTACTGCCTCATCTGCAGACAGGCCTTTCTTAAGTGTGAGCCTGATCCCTTTCTCTTTGGCAGGGGCTTTGAGGGACTTAAACACAATGTCCATCTGCTCGTTTAAATTTACTTCCGAGAGATTGATGTTTATGAGCCCTGTTTCCAGTCTGGAGATGTTTATGATGTCGTTTATGATGTTGAGCATGCGGGTACCGCTCTTTTCAATGATTGAAAGATATTCCTGCTGCTCATCTTCGGGAAGCTTAAGTTCGCGGAGAAGCTCGGTAAATCCAAGAATTCCGCTCATTGGAGTCCGGATTTCGTGGCTCATGTTGGCAAGAAATTCGGATTTGAGCCTGTCGCTCTCTTCTGCTTTCTCTTTGGCTTTTATGAGTTCCTTCTGGCGAATTACGTTATCGGAAATATCGCGGATTACAATTAGCCTGCTTCCGGGCTGATCGTGTATGGGCTGTTTTATTATCCGGAATGTCTTTAGGCTGTATCCGTCCTGAACTTCCACCGGGGCCGAAAGTTCCTCTTTAATTGATTCGTCTAACAAAGCCGTTGCTAAAGCACCTGCCTCAGCTGCATAAAGGCCAATGATATTTTTGCTGGGCATCCGGAGGTATTTTATAGCCGCTTCATTTACATCCTGAATCCTGTTTTGCTCGTCCAGTGCCAGAATCCCGTCCTGTAAAGTTTCAAAAAGGGTTTCCCGGGCGATAGGTGCCAAATCTAGAAAGCGGGTGTGAAAAATGGCATATATCATAAGTATGCCGCTTATGGTAATGCTCGCGGGGGTTATATCCATGCCGGGCGTAACATTTATCCCAAGAAGGTAAAAGATGCTAACGCTCCATGGTAAAATTCCGCCTATTAAGATTACCCACCCCTGGGTGCGGAAAGATTTTTTATGGTGCAATATGAATCTAAACAAATGAATTGTGGCAATTATCAGCAGGAAGTAACTATAAGCGACATATCCTGTCCAGAAAAAAAAACCGTGATAGTATTCCATCAGGTTTGTATCTGCATAAATAGAAGAATA
>JAAXVX010000094.1 GCA_013335275.1 Bacteroidales bacterium | reverse complement strand
CTAAGTAGCACTTCTGAAGTCGTGCAATTGCGCTTTTGGCAAAAAATATCCCGTAAAGCGACCTGCTTTTACTGTAAATTTCACTTTCGGGAGAATTTATGTATTTGGCTACCGATTTATCAGTCCTTAGTGTTCTTCCGCCGAATGCAATTATCCTGCCCGTGAGCGAGTGGATTGGAAACATTACCCGTTCATAGAAACGGTCCGCAACGTCCCCGCTCTCTTCTTTCTCTATTCCCAGCCCTGTTGATACTATGAACTCTTTTTTGTACCCGGCCCGCATTGCCGCAGAAGACATACTTCCGTCGCGCCCTTCAGGTGCCCAGCCAAGCTGGAATTTTTTAATTGTCTCTTCGTCAAATCCTCTCTCCTTGAAATAGCTGAGGCCTATAGCTCTTCCTCTTTGCGAATTCCATAAGGCATTTGAATAGAATTCCTGAGCAAAGGCAGTAACAACCAACAGACTTTCGCTTTTGAGCCGTTGCTGGATTTCTGCTTCGCTCTCCTCTCTCTCCTCTACCTCAATTCCATATTTGCGGCCGAGAAACCTCAAAGCCTCCACATAGGTGAGGTGTTCGTGCTCCATTACGAAATTAACGGCGTTTCCTGCCTTGCCGCATCCGAAACACTTGAAGATACCTTTGGACGGAGATACCGAAAACGACGGTGTCTTTTCATTATGAAAAGGGCAGCAAGCTGTATAGTTTGCCCCCCTTCTCCTTAATGACACAAAGTCGCTTATTACATCGACTATCTGAGCACTGTCAAGTATTTTGGATATAGTGGTTTTACTGATCATCAGTTATCAGAAGCTCCTGAAGCCAACGGCTTTTTTAGCCTCATAAAGAGTTGCCGATGCACTCTCCCGTGCCTTTTCGGTTCCTCTTTTAATTACCCTTTGCAAAAAGGCTTCGTCTTTGTAAATCTCTTCTATTTTCTCCCGGATTGGAAGTGTGTGCCTGCAAATGTCGGCTGCAAGCTGCTTTTTAAGGTCGCCGTAACGAATTGTACAATTGTTAAAGGCTTCTTTAAACTGAACAACAGTTTCGGGTGCAGATACAATTTGCAGAAGAGTAAAGAGATTTTCGACAGGTTCGGCCATTTTGCTGTTTTGCTCTACAGGACCGGCATCTGTCACCGCTTTCATCACCTTTTTATGGATAGTCTTTTCGTCGTCGAACAGGTATATTCCGTTTCCTTCGCTCTTTCCCATTTTGCCGCTTCCGTCAAGACCGGGAACTTTTACAAGGTCGCTCCCAAAGTTGAAAGCCTGAGGTTCCGGGAACAGTTCAACTCCGTAAAGATTGTTAAACCTTCGTGCAAGAAGCCTGGCCATTTCAAGATGCTGCTCCTGATCTTTTCCCACCGGAACCTTGTTTGCCCTGTGGACAAGAATATCGGCAGCCATGAGAACAGGGTAGGTGAGCAAACCGGCGTTTACATTTTCCGGGTTCTTTCTCACCTTCTCTTTAAACGCAGCTGTTCTTTCCAGCTCTCCCTTATATGCAATCATATTAAGCAGAACATACAGCTCCACGATTTCCGGCACATCGCTCTGAACAAAAATTGCCGATTTTTCGGGATCAAGCCCCGATGCAAGATATTCGGTTAAAATTGTCTTAACCCCTGAATGGAAATCATCGGGGTGGGGATGTGTTGTTAATGAGTGCAAATCTGCAATAAAGAAAAAGCAGTTGTACTCGTTCTGCATTTTTATGTAATTCCTGAGTGCACCAAAATAGTTACCAAGGTGCAGGTGACCCGTAGAACGAATCCCGCTTAATACTGTCTCCATTTGAAAAAGCTAATGTTAACTAATTAATTAGTCTTTAATTTCTGTGAGTTTAAGACGAATCTTTGCTTCTATCTCATCCATAAGTGCAGGGTTGTCCAGGAGAATCTGTTTAACGGCCTCTCTGCCCTGACCAACTTTGGTATCGGCGTAGCTGAACCACGAACCGCTCTTTTTGATGATTTCAAATTCAACGCCAAGGTCAATAATCTCTCCGATTTTTGAAATACCTTCGCCAAATACGATGTCAAATTCTGCTTTACGGAAAGGCGGTGCCAACTTGTTTTTTACAATTTTAGCCCTGGTCCTGTTTCCTGTTGCCTCTTCGCCATCCTTAATCTGAGTTATTTTTCTCACGTCTACCCTCACCGAAGCGTAAAATTTGAGTGCGTTACCGCCGGTTGTAGTTTCCGGATTCCCAAACATTATCCCTATTTTATCACGAAGCTGGTTGATGAAAATACAACAAGTGTTTGTTTTGCTAATGTTTGCAGTTAGTTTGCGCAATGCCTGGCTCATAAGCCTTGCCTGAAGACCCATTTTTGAGTCACCCATTTCGCCTTCAATTTCTGCTTTAGGCGTTAAAGCTGCAACTGAGTCGATAACAATAATGTCAATTGCGCCTGAACGTATCAGAGCATCTGTAATTTCAAGAGCCTGTTCGCCATTGTCCGGTTGGGATATGAGCAGCGTGTCCACATTCACTCCCAGATTTTTGGCATAAGTTCTGTCAAATGCGTGTTCTGCATCAATTATTGCCGCAATTCCTCCGGTTTTCTGAGCTTCTGCAATGGCATGAATTGCCAGAGTTGTTTTACCACTCGATTCCGGCCCGTAAATTTCAATAACACGGCCTCTAGGATATCCGCCTATTCCAAGTGCATGGTCCAATGCAATTGATCCCGATGCAATTGTAGATACCTCCCATTTTGGCTGCTCTCCCATCTTCATAACGGTGCCCTTCCCATAATCCTTCTCCAGTTTGTCCAAAGTTGCCTGTAAAGCTTTTAGCTTATCGGCACTTACCTCAGCACCCTTTTTTAATTCTGCACTCTCTTTCGCCATAATGTTTATGTTTTAAATTCACACAAAAGTAACAAATCCTTTTCAAATTTCCCTAACTTTGCCAAATGAAAAAATGGTTGATTGGAAAGAGCATCAGCGAGCTCGCACAAATTGTGGAAACCCTTGCACTGCCTGCATATACTGCAAAACAACTGGCAGAATGGCTATATAAAAAGAGGGTAAAAGAGATTGAGCAAATGTCAAACCTCTCGAAGAGTTCGAGACAGGCGCTCGCAGAAGAATATGAAGTTGGAGGATTTAGCCCGGTTGAGAGTCTTATTTCAACCGATGGAACAAAAAAATATCTTTTTCCTACATTGAAAGGAAGTACCATTGAGAGTGTAATGATTCCGGAAGAGGAGAGAGCAACTTTATGTGTGTCATCTCAGACCGGATGTAAAATGGGATGTCATTTCTGTATGACAGGAAGGCTTGGTTTTAATGGTAATCTCACTGCCGGGGAAATTATATCGCAGTTTATAAATGTAGAAGAGAGCGAGAATCTTACAAATGTTGTCTTCATGGGAATGGGCGAACCTCTCGACAATGTAGCCGAGGTATTCAAGAGCATCGAAATTTTAACTGCCGACTGGGGATTCGGGTGGAGCCCGAAAAGAATCACCCTTTCTACTATAGGCGTCTACCCTGCGCTTAAAGATTTTCTTGATAATTCAAAATGTCACCTTGCCATTTCTCTGCATAACCCATTTGAAGAAGAGCGGATTCAGCTAATGCCAATGGAAAAGGCTTATCCTATATCTGAAACCGTGAATCTCATAAGAAATTATGACTTTTCCGGGCAGAGGAGAGTGAGTTTTGAATACATAATGTTCAATGGATGGAACGACGATAAAAGACATGCGGACGGTCTCATAAGGTTATTAAGAGGGATTGAGTGCCGGGTTAACCTTATCCGTTTTCACGAAATTCCGGATTTCCCTTTAAAATCGTCACAAATGGGAATGATGGAGATATTCCAGAACAGACTCAACAAAGCCGGACTAATTGCAACTATCCGCTCATCAAGGGGCGAAGATATACTTGCTGCCTGCGGACAATTGAGCGGGAGCAACCGAAAAATTCTTAAAAAACAAATAAATTCAACAGGTGAATAAAAAGATTGACTACACAGGCTTAACCTCGGCCCAGGCGGAGGAAAGCAGAGCTAAGTATGGCAGAAACGTCCTTACTCCTCCCGAAAGAGAGCCGCTTTGGAAGCTCTTCCTTGAAAAATTCAAGGACCCTATCATACGCATTTTGCTCATTGCAGCATTTCTTTCTTTGGGGATATCATTCATTCATAACGAATTTGTAGAAACCATCGGTATTTTCTTTGCTATATTTCTGGCAACGGGAGTGGGCTTCTGGTTTGAAATGGATGCAAGTAAGAAATTCGACATTCTAAACCAGGTTAATGACGAAACTCCGGTAAAGATTATTCGTGACGGGAACATCATTGAGTTGCCAAAATGCGACATAGTAGTTGGAGACATTGTTGTACTCGACACCGGGGAAGAAGTTCCCGCAGACGGAGAATTGCTGGAAGCTGTCTCGTTGTCGGTAAATGAATCGACATTAACCGGAGAGCCAATGATTTCAAAAAGCACCAACCCGGATTCTTTTGATGAAGAGGCAACTTATGCAACAAATCGCATAATGCGCGGAACAACTGTTGTGGAAGGACACTGCATATATAAAATTACAGAAGTCGGAGATTCTACTGAATTTGGGAAAGTAGCCGAAAAATCAACCGAAATCACCACAGAAGAGACTCCTCTTAACCGCCAGCTGGGCTCGCTTGCTAAATTTATCGGGTTTATTGGTATCCTGCTTGCTTTTACAATTTTTACCGTCCTTTTTGTAAAAGACATGTTTTTTGGACCTGCAGAATATTCAACAGGGCAGATGGTTCTGCTGATTTCCTTAATTATTGCAATTGTCGTTGCAATCTCGAGAATATGGGTTCCAATCTTATATGACGGGCTGGAACTTTTTGGCAAAAAAAGAGAATATCCCAAGTCAATTTCTCAGGGCAGCTGGATAAAGTGGTTTGCATACGGAGTAATTACATTCGCAGTTCCGGCTCTTGCCGGCCTTGCCTTTGGAATAAATCCCTTTGAGGCGGAATCATGGGTTTCCGTAGATACTGCTTCTAAAATCCTGAGTTATTTCATGGTTGCCGTTACGCTCATAGTTGTGGCAGTTCCGGAAGGACTTCCAATGTCCGTAACACTGTCGCTTGCAATGAGCATGAGAAGGATGCTCAAAACAAACAACCTTGTGCGCAAGATGCATGCAACAGAGACAATGGGAGCGACAACCGTTATCTGTACAGACAAAACAGGTACGCTCACCCGAAACCAGATGAGAGTTGCCGAAACAGCATTTCCAGGTCTTGACGATGAGAATCCGGCCCAAGGAAAAGAGAGTGAATTTATTGTAGAGAACATCTCTGTCAACTCAACTGCATTCTTAAACTTCTCCGACCCTGCAAACATAAAGACAATGGGGAATCCAACAGAGGCTGCCCTTTTGTTGTGGCTGTATTCAAAAGGAATAAACTATCTGCATGTGCGCAATGATTCCAGGATTCTGGATCAGCTTACATTCTCCACAGAGAGAAAATATATGGGAACAATAGTTTTCAACGCTACTCTGGGGAAAAAAGTGCTTTATGTGAAAGGAGCTCCGGAAATTGTAATCGGGAAATGCATAGATCATCCGGAAGGGATAAAGGAAAAACTTCTGGAATATCAGGGAAAGGCTATGAGAACTCTGGCTTTTGCATGGAAAGAGGTTGAGGAAAACGATAACAGGTCGGTAGAGGCAATTGCTTCGGACGGGCTGTCATATCTTGGCGTTGTGGCAATTTCTGACCCTGTGAGGGACGATGTTCCGGATGCAGTTTCAAGATGCCTCAGAGCAGGCATAGATGTTAAAATAGTTACCGGAGACACCCCGGGAACGGCAAAGGAAATAGGAAGGCAGATAGGAATATTAAAAGAGGGTTATTCCGAAGACGCAATTATCACAGGGGTAGACTTTGAAAAACTTTCCGATGAAGAGGCTTTCAAAAGAGTAGCT
>JAAXVX010000380.1 GCA_013335275.1 Bacteroidales bacterium | reverse complement strand
ATCGAAATATTCATTTTTGGCAACGAAGCTGGAAAACGCAAAAAAACATGGAGCATCGGGCTTCCTGCTTGTTACCGACCCGCTTAACCATATAATGCTAAAGCCTCAGGGATATCCATGGCCGAGCCTTTCTAAACTTCTTCCTCAGGATAATTTGCCTATACTACTGGATAGCAGAAACGGCAGCGAAATTCCTACTGCACAGGTTGGAGAAAATATTATAAAACAGCTGTTTGGAAGTGTTGACTCTTTAAAAAAGATTCAAATTTCGATAGACAAAACACTTAAGCCAAATTCATTCCTACTCGCAGGATTCAATTGCGATTTATCTACCAGACTCACATTTAAGGAATACTCTTCAAAAAATGTAGTTGGATTTATAAAAGGGACCGATGAAAAAACCGGTGACGAACTGGTTGTTATCGGCGGACACTACGACCATGTGGGATATAACAAAGAACATAAAACAGGGGAAGATTACATATATAACGGGGCAGATGACAATGCATCAGGCACAGCCGGTGTGATGGCAATAGCAAAGGCATTTACTTCAATGAAGCAAAAACCACGCAGAAGCGTTCTATTTATTCTGTTTACAGCTGAGGAGATGGGCCTCTACGGGTCGGCATACTATTCCGGCCATCCGCTTTTCCCATTGGACAAAACAGTTGCAATGCTAAATCTGGACATGATTGGACGTAACGGAGACGACACTCTCAATATCGAAGGGGCATCAATAAATCCTGACCTTACTGCATTAATTCTGAAGGAAAATGAGAGCGTAGGACTTAAATATATTCCTTCGGGGGAAGAGATGTTTGGCCGGAGCGATCATTACAACTTTTTTGTAAAAGGCATTTCCGGCGTGGATATTACAAGCGGCCTGCATAAAGATTACCATACCGTAAGGGATAATCCAAACACAATTAACCACACAAAGGCGACAAGAATTTCCCGCCTTATTTTCCGGACAACCTGGTCAATTGCAAACGATAATAAGTATTTCACGATTCTGAAAAATAAATAATCAACTAATAATTAACACATCAAAAAATGAAAAGAGTTTTTTTAACACTCACACTTCTATTCGTATTTGTAATTACATCTAACGCATCATTCGGACAGGAGTCTGTTATGCTGAAGTATAATTTCAAAGAGGGAAAATCTTTTAAAACAACCATGAACCTCACTAACGAGATGGTTCAGTCTATGATGGGTCAGGAAATGAAGGCAACAAGTACTGTTGGTACTGTATCGGAATACAAAATCTCAAAAGTCGATGCAAAAAATAACGCTACCGCTCTTGTGACAATTCTTGACTTATCTGCAACAACAGTGGCAATGGGCAAAGAAGACGTTGTCAAGAAAAGCGATTTTAAAAAGGAAAATATTTGCGCAGAATACGACCAGACCGGTAAATCCATATCAGGCAAACTAATTGACACTACCGAAGACTTTTCGAAAGTTGGCTCTTTCCAGGGATTTGTGAAACTGCAAATACTACCTGCAAGAGAGGTGAAGGTAGGCGAAGTATGGAATGAAAAACAGATTGATACCGTTAACAACGGTCCTTCTAATCCGATGTCATTCATGACAACAGCCATGGACACAGAATACACCTTAGTTGGCAAGGAGATGAGAGAAGGTAAGAATGTTTACAAAATCAGCTATAAATCATCTATGGAACTTGCAGGAAAAGGTAAACAAATGAACATGGATCTGTTCCTTGAAGGTACAGGCGAGGTGACCGGTTTCTTCTATTTCGACCCGGCTGCATCAGTTACCGTATACTCGGAAGGCAACACCGAAATGAACTCTACCATAACAGTGACCGGCCAGCAGAACATGAGCATTCCA
>JAAXVX010000093.1 GCA_013335275.1 Bacteroidales bacterium | reverse complement strand
AGTCCTCCGCCTACAATTATCACATCATCTTTTCCCATCATTTATTGGTCTTAAAATGTAAATTGTGTTTGACGTGTATGAATCGTTTCGCACTGTCTCCACGTTGCAATTTAGTTCAGCTGCATAAGAAATCATTTCACTCCTTCCCATAAAACATGGCGGGTGAGTTGCTTTATTGAACCCAAGAATATCAATCGAAAACCGCTCTGTCATTTTTGTGAGACGGTGCTCCTCGCTCTTTTCGGAGTCTCCGTCGCGAATAATCAAAAAGCCGCCGCTGTTTAACAATTCAGTTACTCTTTTAAGCAACTCTTTCTGTTCCTTAACATGAAGATAGTGAAGTATGTCATTCATAACAAAAACATCACTCCGGGGGATTTCACATTTGAGAACATCTCCGGAAATAAAAGAAATTCTTTCGCTTGCTGCATAACAGTTTTGAGCAATTTCTATTTTATCGCTGTCGTAGTCAATTCCAGTAATTTTTCTTTCCGGAGAAAGCAGTCCCAGCATAAACGAGAGTGGCCCGTACCCGCAGCCAAGGTCGGTTACACAGGCATCTTTTGGAATTATATTATGAAAGATTGCATAACTTTTTTCCATCTTCATCTTAATTCGCATATACCATTCAAGAACAGGACCTTTATAAATGAAATTTGCAAGAGTGGCATAGTAGAAGAAATGATTCTGAGGAGTATCGTAATTAAGCCGGAGCAAAGAATACTCTCCTCTCATGTATTGTGCAATTTTCTTGCTTCTTTCGCGATAATCTGTTCCAAACTGTATATTATCCGGAGAAATTCTTGCGAGTATTCTGTATCCGATTACACCGTGCTTAACATAGAAAGGCTGTCTTTTTGAAACCAGGTTCCCGTTTCCATAAACCAGAATCGGGATAATGTCCAGCGACAGTTCCTCTGCAATTTTAAATGCTCCTTTGTGAAAACGGTGAATATTAAGGTCCGGGGACCTTGTCCCCTCGGGGAATATCAATACTGAATAGCCCTGTGAAACTCTTTTTGAAAGTTCTTCAATATGATTTTCAATCCCGTCTTTATGGTACAGAAATCCTGCATATCTCACAATATGGCCAAAGAAAGGCGAATTCCATACCCATTTGTTGGTCATCATTACAATCTTGGGGTATAATGCAAGAAGCATGAGTATATCAATGAAAGACTGATGATTTGCAATAATAACAGCAGGTTTTTTGAAGTTCTCTTTGTACGGGTTTTCCCTGAATATTTTTACTGTGGGCGATAACATTACGGGAACAAAAGAAATTGCGCTTATCAGTTTTCGCAGAAGAATTCTTTTTGGCTCATATTTAAAAGGGAGCAGGGCAATGAGAGATATTAAAACAGAGGCAATAATACATCCTGTTATAAAAGCCGAGAATGTGAGCAGCATTAGAAGGATTCCCGAGAGAGTAAACGGAGGAAGTCCTTTTCGCACCTGACTGGTAATAAAATACCTGTAAATGATTGGCTGGATAGTGTACGCAACAGACCACACCGCAGCCATACCAAGAACCGAAACCACTGCAATTGACCTTAATGCGGGGTGTACTGCAAAAATCATTGATCCCATTCCCACAATCACAGTAAAGGTCGAAAAGAAAATTGCAACCTTATGTGCAGGGAGCATATCTCTCCTTCTTGCGTACTCTTCGGAGAGACCGTCAAGAACAAAAATGCTGAAATCATCTCCAATACCAAAAATGAAAGTGGCAAGAAGAATATTAACAATATTGAAAGATATACCAAACAGAGCCATAAGCCCCAAAATTATTATCCAGCTCACAAACATTGGAATAAATGCAAGGAGTGCAAGTTCCAGCCTTCCGTAAGAAATAAGCAGAGTAATGAATACCAAAAGAGACGAAAGAAGCAGGATAAAATTAAAATCCTCCTTTATCCCTTTTGCCCAAAGAGAAGAGAAGTGCGCCCTGTCAATAATCACTAAATCCTTTTGCGCCGACAACTCTTTATAAAGCACCTCCTTATTTTCCTTATTTACAAAAAGATGCGTAATTAGCAATTCTACAGAATCTCCTCTTTGAATCCACTCCCGGAAAACAGGAGGAAGAAGAAGTTCTTTGGATGAAAAATCTATCGTTGAATAATTTTTTGTGAGCACATCCTCGAATTTTGCGAATGCATCAGGGGCATACCCGTTAAGTTCTGCAGATTCTCTTAAGTCCTTAATGAGCTTCTCTCTCTTTCCATTGCTCCAGTATTCTCTCCACATCTGAAGCCTCTCCTCCTGAAGAGATTTAGCAGGCAACAGGGCCGAAAGTGAAGCGCTTTTGGATACCAATCCCTTTTCTTTATATAATGCGAGCAAAGAATCGCATTTCTTATAATTTTCTGCAGCCAGGTCCATGTTTGCTCCGGCTGAGAGAAGCAAAACCCTTGATTCGTCCGATCCAAACTGCTTTGTAAACCGTTCCTGTGCAAGTATGTGTTCTTTTGGCTCATAGCTTAGTTTAAGCATATCGCTTTCAAACCTTACTTTGCCGGAAAATATAATTCCTGCAGCAAAAAGAAGAATAATAAGCGAAACGAGCCACCTCTTTTTGTCAAAATCCTGAGAACTGAATTTTTCAATAGCACGAAGAAATTTTTCGGAACCCGAATGCTCCCTTATTTTTAGCATATGAGGGAGAAATATAAGAGAGAACAATGTTGTTCCAACAAGAGTAAGAGCCGAAAACAGTCCGAAGTCCCTCAACAGTTCCGATTTAGTAAACAGAAGCCCGGCAAAGGCTCCGATAGTGGTAAAACTGCCTATTGTAAGAGGATATGTGAGCTCTTCCAGCAGTTGCTCTATACTTTTTACATGGCCCAGATGAGAGATTATATGTATTGAATAGCTTAATGCAATGCCCATTACAGTTGCTCCGGCTCCGATAGCAATTGCAGATACACCGGTTTCACCTCCTGCCATAAACGCAAGTGCGAATAATGCCCCGAAAGCAGCCGGTACAATGAGTAAGATTATAGTTTTAACGCTTTTGAAGGCAAAACCAAGCACCAGGATAATTACAAACAAAGCAATGCCAAGAGTAATCATTGTGTCGGATTTGATTGACCTGGCATTGTACACTCCAACACTTGGTCCTCCCATGAAATGAATTTTTAGCCCGGGGACTTCAGTTTCAAATTCTTTTTTTAGCTCTTCAATTGCTTTGACAAGCCTCTCATTTTTACCGCTTTCTCCGCTGCCATATAAAGGAGAAATAACATATAGCAATGTGGACAAATCGGAAGAGAATACATGTTCATTCACGACGGTGAATTTCATTCCCATTCTGAGAGAATCAAATCTTGCAAGCAAACTTGTACCCAGGGAGAGAGGATCCTGCCCGGAATACTTGCTCACGACACCTCCTGCAGGTGAAAGAAGAAGTGCCAGCCTGGCCTTCAAAGATTCGTCAATATTTTCCCGGCTAGTTATTGTGTCAAATCTTTTGTAATCGCTCTCTGTTAGAAAAACCGGCAAATTATCGTAAATGAACGCTGCACTGCGCTCTATTTCATTTTCGTCAACCCTTAACCTTCTCTCTTTAATATGCGTTTTTCCAACTTTCAAATTCAGCTTCTCATCAAATTTATCCGCAACAGATATCAGTTCCGGAGCAACTTCATTTGCCCCGTCGCCTTTCTTTTCAAATAGTATGACAATTTTATCCTTTACAGAAATTTGGGAGAAGAGACTGGCAGCTTTGTCGCTCTCTTCATTTGCCGGGAAAAACCGTGTGGGGTCCTCGGAAAATTTTATGCCGGAAGCCATATAAGCCAATACAGCCACTATTGCAATGAGAGAGCCGTACAGCAGCGTTTTCCTGCCTCTGAGGTAATGATAAAGAGCTATGAATATATTTGCAGCACTCATACCTTTACTTTTCTGAAAACAGTGAGTAAAATATATGACACAATCATCCCTGTTATTCCTGCAACTGCAGCGAAAGCGATACTGCCTGTGAGATATTGCACAAGGCTGTCTGATATCGAATTAAGGTTAAGTTGCGAGGGTATGAAACTTATCGGCTCCCCTAGTATGAAAGCACCTGCTGCAAAGCTTCCGTAAAGAATAAAAGGAATCATGGGCGGGATGCTTATATTGGAAGCAACCAGCACAATAACTTTGTTAAGTTTAAGCAAATGTGCTGCTGCAACTGCTGCAATCATCTGATATCCCCAAAGAGGAGAAATGCCAAAGAAAAGCCCTAACCCTACGGACTTTGCAATATGAAGGTTACTCTCTTTGGATTCTGTTATATGCTTTTTAATAAAATTTCTGATGTTTTCGCGGCTGAACCATTTAATAAACTTAAGCGGCCACCACCATAGGAGCGCAATAAAAACAAGAACTGTATTGAGTATTGAGATTCTGGTAAAGTCCTTAAACGGCTTGAAATGTGATATTCTGATTTCTTTGGGAGGGTAATATACACTCACGGGAATATTCCTGACAGCCACATTACGCCATGCAGCTCTCACAATAATCTCCAGTTCAAACTCATACCGCCCGGATAGTGTACGGATTCCTTTCAGTCTCTCCAGAGGGTACAACCGAAATCCGGACTGAGTATCTTCCAGCGTGATGCCGGTTTCAAGCTTAAACCAGAAATTGGAAAATCTGTTTGCGAAACTGTTCTTTCCCGGCATATTGTCGCTTTTGAAATCTCTTGAGCCTATCCAGAGTGTATCTGGTTCTTTACGGGAAGAGTCGCATAACAGATTAATTTCCTGAGGATAGTGCTGGCCATCGGAATCAATTGTTATGGCATATTTATATCCAAGATCGTATGCTTTGCGGAATCCGCTGTTGAGTGCGGCTCCTTTTCCCCTGTTTTTATTGTGGGTTATTACCTCTATTCCATCAAACTGATTAAGTAAGTCAAAAGTATTGTCAGAGGAGCCGTCGTTCACAACTATTACATTGCCGCACACATCCATAACGCCTGTCAAAACCTCTTTTAACGTTGAGCCATTGTTGAATGTAGGTATAATGACAACATATTCCCTCATCTCTTTCCCGTTTTTAAATATCATTATACTCACCCTTTAATTTGAGAATAACTCTTTCCGATGCACTGACGATAGCGTTTACGCTCCCCGGGAGCTCTTTGCTGCAGGATTTAATTTCAATATCTATTTTCAGAATGCTTTCAATTCCGGGATCTACCATTCCGGTAAATTTGCATTGAGAAATTCCGGATAAAATGACTTTGTTGCCCCTGATACTTGAAATGCAGTCTTTTATGATTTCAAGGGTGCATACCCCGGGAAGAACCGGCTGCCCCGGAAAATGTCCTTTAAATATTTCGCATTCTTTATTAAGCTGTATATCAAAAGACACAGCCTCTTCACCGGAAGCAGAAACAGATGTAATTTTATATAGATTCGGGATCATATTCTGTTTTTTTCAATAAAAGGGAAAGTCTCAGATACGGATGTTCAATCTGTATCGTTTCAGGCAATTTATTATTATAATTGGAAAATTTCATCAGTGTTTTAGTAATGCCGTTACCCTGCTCCAGTGCATCCAGACGGTCCGGCGAAGAGTAAAGATACTTTGTTATCTTTGAATGGTCCGGCTTAAAAAGAATTTCAAAATCCTTTTTGAGAAGAAGAATAACCTTCTCTCTGTTAAGCTGCTCAATACAATAATTGATTTTTATGTTCTCCCCCTTAAGTTCGAAGTCCAGAAATGTCATTCCAAAGACAGAAGTCATTACAATTCTTCTCTCTCCAGCGCCTGCTGTCTTAATTATTACAATACCCGTTACTTCGGATTTCTTAAATACAAGGGTAAAATCGAATATCTGTGTCGAAGGAATGGTATCATATACATAAGGAACATTACCGGCCGCAAAAGGGGTATTTTGCAGCCAGATTCCCTCCTTCAGCAAAGGAGAACAACCCGCCAGCGAAACAACAAGCAATATTGTACTA
>JAAXVX010000379.1 GCA_013335275.1 Bacteroidales bacterium | reverse complement strand
TAAGAAGCATTTCTGCAGTCCATACCCCGACTCCTTTGAGCGAAGAGAGCTTTTCGATGACTTCGCTGTCCTGCATTTTTGAGAGAGCTTTAAAATCAACGGTTCCGTCTGCTGCTGCCGTTGCAATTCCAACTATATATCCCACTTTTTTGTGCGACATACCGCATTTTTGCATCTCCAGCGGGTCGGCCCTGAGTATATTTTCGGGAGACACTTCGCCGATGAGTGACTCAAATCTTCTCCATACGGTTTCTGCGGCCTTTCCCGATATCTGCTGGGCAACCACGCTTGAAACCAAAGCAACAAAGAGGTCAGGAACGATTTTTCTTTCAAGGAAACCCATTTTGTCAATAACAGCTCCAAGTTTTGGGCAGGCATTTCTCAAATAATCAAGTTCTGCTTCTCCGTATTTCAACCTCAGGGGTTGCTTAGTATTTAACTCAATTTCAGACATATATGAATTATAGTGATTACGTTATCTATTTGGATATATGCAATTTACCATTCCACCCCAGGGGTAGAAACTATCCATTTTTACTTGCTGATGCCAGCATTTTGCGATCTAGAATTGTTATTTGCTTTCCGGACATTGAAATCAGTCCGTCTTTAACAAATTCTGCCATTACACGTGAGACACTCTCGCGTGATGCGTCAACAAGATTTCCGATATCCTCCTGAGTTATATTTACTGTAAAAACATCCGAATGAAATATATTGTCTGCAAAATCCAGAAGAACGTCTGCCAGTTTGCCCCGAATCTGTTTTTGAGTCCTGTTAACGCATTTCTGATAGGATTCAAGTTCGCCTTTGCAAAGCTCTACAATTATCTGGTTGCTGAATTCCGGATTTGAATGAAGCAATTTGCGAAAAGTAGAAATATCTATAAAACAAACTTCACACTCTTCAATTGCTGTTACTGAATACTGATTTATTTTATCCCCGAAGGTGGTTGGGAGCCCAAGGTAATTCTTAGGTTTAACAATTCTTACAACCTGTATATGGTATGGGCCGTCTATATGTATTTTCGCAAGTCCCGTCTTTAGGTAGGCCACGTTTGTTGAATAGGTTCCCTGCCGTATAATAGAGTCTCCCCTTTTAAACTTCACTGTGAGACAATTTGGAGACAGGCTTTCCAGCTCGTCCTTAGATAATTTTTGTGCTGCAACCGATTTATACTCACAAAAAAAACAGTTATTTTTCATTGAGAACAGGAGATTTATTTATAAATTCACTTAAATGCAAAAATAACAATTAATGTGACATAAATCACATTAAAGGGGAATTTATATCATAAGCATAACGCCCGGAGGCGTAGTTTTATTAATTTAATTTGCACTATTAAATGTTGACACTATTAAATATATCATAAAATCATGGAAGAGGAATTAAAACAACAAGTTCAACAACTTCAGGATCAGGTTGAGAAACTGAAGAAAAAAGTGACTAAAATCGAAAACAACAGAAAAGACCAGCTTTCGATGGCAGTTGTTTCCGGTGACATGGACAAAATTCTTGCAGCAATGGTGCTTGCTTTGGCTGCTGCTGCAATGGATACCAAGGTAAAGATGTTTTTCTCTTTTTGGGCACTAAGTGCATTGAGAGATAAGAACAAGAGTCCAAAAGGAAAAGACATAATCTCAAAAATGTTTGGAATAATGCTTCCTAAGGGGAAAAATCAGCTGAAGTTATCAAACATGAATATGTGCGGAATGGGGCCTAAAATGATTAAATACCTCATGAAGAAAAACAATGTTCTCTCACTGGATGAGATGTTCAAAACTGCCGGTGAACTTGGTATTGAAATCATAGTTTGTGAGATGTCAATGGGTCTCATGGGCTTTAAGAAAGATGAATTTATCGACTAT
>JAAXVX010000092.1 GCA_013335275.1 Bacteroidales bacterium | reverse complement strand
CAAGGCCGGTAGCCTCGATAAAAATCTTATCCGGCTTGAATTCCTCAATAAACGCAGCAAGAGAGGGAATAAAATCATTTAAGAGACATAAGCAGAAAACCGAACCTTTATTTACCTCAAGCACAGAGAATGGCTTCTTTGACTGAGCAAGAATCCCGGAATCAATATTTACAGACGAAAATTCATTTTGTACAACACCTATCTTCACACAATCTCCCATTTCCTCAATTATGTTCCTGAGAAAACTGCTCTTTCCGCTTCCGAGAAAGCCCGAAACAAGATAGAGAGGTACAGTTTGTGCCGTCATTATTATATCTCCTCGTTTACAGCTTCGGTTAATATTTTTATGGGAGGTGTTATTGAAACGAATTTAATCTTCCCGTTTATGCATATTGTTGGTATATTCTTTACTCCCAGACTCTTCATCATCAAAAGCCCCTCCCTGGTTTTGATTTTATGTTCAAAAACCGCAATTCTGTCGCCGAAAGACGGCTTCAGCCGGTTAACCAGTTCCATCATGTACTGACATGGGGCACAGGAATCTGAATCAAGAGTCACTACATCTATCACAACCCTGTTTTTTGACCATCTTCCGCTTAAATCCGGCACTTTCTCATCATCTGCCAGCACAGAAGTTCTGCTTAAAAATTCCTGCCTGTAATCGTCTCTAATCAATTTGCTCACTGCAACAAGATTTTCAACTGGTGTATTCATGGGCAAATCGCAGCCGGGAGCCAAAACAAAGCCTTTATTGCCTCCGGTGAGAATACAGTCCAGAGCGTCTCTTTCGGAATCCTCACTGCTTCCAAGCAAAAGAGTTGTTGTGAGTTTGAGGTTTCCGCCAAAGCTGATACCGTTTGAAAGGGCTATATCTTTAACTGTTTTCAGCGAAATATTTTCGTCAACAGATATATTGTCAGGCCTGCAGGCTGCCATAAGTTCAAGATTGTGCTCTGCCTGGCCGCAAACAAAAAATGAACTGAGCCCTTTTTTTTCTCTGATGAAGCTAAAGATTTCACTGACAGGTTCCGAAACAAATGTCTCAAAAGAACCGGGGTCAATCTGGCTGGTCATGGGGTCAACTATTGCAACAACAGTGCATCCTGCAGAAATATAAAGTTCAGACATCTTTTTTGCCACTTCGGAACAAAATGCAATTACGCTCCGGGCCTTTTCCGGATCTTCATACATTGCCGTAAAAATTTCCGTCCCCATAAGGTGCAGGGCGAGTGTGAAAGGTCCTGTCACAAGCCCGAAAAAAGCTATATCGGGATACTTTGTGCATAAAATTTCTGCTGCCTTAATCATCTCTCCTATTCTGCCGTCTTCAGTTCCCGGTATCTTAAGGTCATTCAGGGAAATCCCCTCTTCCAGAGGATGCGATATAACCGCAGGAGGATTGGACGGAGAAAAAAGCAGCCTGCAACCAAGCGCCTCTGCTTCAAGCTGCAGGTCAAATGTAACAGGGAGCCCGTCCGGAGAATATTTTTCAATTGCTGCATCAAGGCCTTTTACAACAGATTCGGCATTTGAAAGGTAAACGTCTGCCGTTTCTCCGGTTAAAAATGCTCCATGGCATCCCACAAAAGGCAGCCATGCAGGCCGGTCGTTTTCAATGAGCCCGAAAGAGCCGGTTATGTATTCTTTTCCTGTCATGATGTTACAGCGAATTGATAAATTCCACGGCTATCTGTGGGTTGGGAGCAAATAAATCGGCACCTATCTTATTTGCAAACTCCTTATTGAGAGGGGCTCCACCTACTATGATTTTTTGGGAAGGAAAAGTTTCGCGGAGTGTGCGGACAGATTTCTCCATCGATTCCATTGTTGTTGTGAGCAGTGCAGACATTCCTAATATGCATCCCGGATTATCCCCTATTGCTTCCAAAAATTTTTCTGTTTTCACATCCACACCAAGGTCAACAACTGTCCAGCCGGAGCCTTCTATCATCATTGACACAAGGTTCTTTCCTATATCGTGTAAATCGCCGGATACTGTTCCAATAACAAAAGTTCCTCTTTTCTGTATCTCTCCCGAGCTGAAATATGGCTTCAGATGAGTCATTGCACTGTTCATTGCCTTAGCACACATAAGAACCTGGGGGACGAACAGTTTCTTGTCTTTGAAAAGATCGCCAACGATTCCCATTGCCGGAATCATGGCCTTTGTGAGAATATCGTTTGCAGAAACTCCGTTTTCAAGAGCTTCGCCTGTGAGTTCGAATGCTCCGGGCAGCCCTTTCATATCGGGTGGATATGGCGAATTTATATCTACTTTCCCTTTTTGAATTGATATTGAAATCCTTCCGATAAAATCTTCCATTTGATGCGTATTTTCAACAAATTTATGAATAAAAAAACAGCAAAATGTCTTGTGGGGGATTTTAAATGGGATTGAACAAAAAATTGTACCTTTATCGCTTAAAAGTGAAGTTTAAAACACATACAAATCATGAATCTGAAACACATCTCCCTTAGCGTAGAAAACCATGTCGGTAAAATTACAATAAGCAACCCTCCTACACTGAATGCACTAAACAGTCTCATAATTAAAGAGCTGGGGCAGGCAATTGACGTCGTTGCCGCCAACAGCGATATTTATGTTCTAATTATTACAGGAGATGGCAGGTCTTTCGTTGCGGGAGCAGATATTTCCGAAATGGTTAACTTAAATCCCGAGTTGGGAAAGGTTTTTGGAGAAACAGGTTCATCTGTCTTCAGAAAAATCGAAAAACTTGAGAAACCGGTAATAGCTGCCGTTAACGGATTTGCCCTTGGAGGCGGTTGTGAACTTGCTCTTTCTTGTGATATACGGATTGCTTCCGAAAATGCTAAATTCGGGCAACCGGAAGTGGGACTCGGAATTTGTCCCGGTTTTTCCGGAACAGTAAGGATGGCGAAGCTTTTAGGGCCGGGCAAGGCAAAAGAGCTGATATTTACAGGAAGAGTCATTGGTGCTGCCGAAGCACTGGAGATTGGTCTCGTAAATAGCGTGGTTAAGCAGGAAGAAATTATGGACAAAGCCATGGAGATGGCCGGCATGATAGCTGCCAAAGCTCCTTTTGCAGTGAAATACTCAAAAGAGGCAATAAACAATGCAATGGATTTCGACAGCGAAAAGTCAATTGAAATGGAAAACATTCTTTTTGGGAAGTGTTTCTCTACAGAAGATCAGAAAGAGGGAATGGCTGCTTTTTTAGCTAAGAGAAAACCTCTGTTCACAAACAAATAATTGATAATTAATAAACACAAAATATACCTCAGGATTATGAAAATTGGAGTTATCGGAACAGGCACAATGGGCAGCGGAATTGTGCAGGCTTTTGCTCAGGCAGGCTTTACAGTTGTTATGAAAGGAATTTCTGACGCAGAATTGCAGTCTGGCCAGAAAATCATATCAAAAAATCTTTCAAAACTTGTTGAAAAAGAAAAAATTACTGCCGCGGAAAGTGAGCAGATAAAATCCAGAGTAACAGGAACAATAACATACGACTTATTTTCCGATGCCGATATTGTAATTGAAGCAATTCTGGAACATATGGATCTGAAAAGAGAGATATTCGGGACATTGGATAAAATTTGCAAACCGGAAACAATTCTGGCATCCAATACCTCTTCTCTCTCAATTACAGAAATAGCCGCATCTACAAAAAGAGCAGAGAGAGTGATAGGAATGCACTTCTTCAATCCAGCTCCGGTAATGAAGCTTGTGGAGGTTATCAACGGACAGCTTACGGCTCCCCAGGTGCATGATTTTGTTATCGATCTTGCAAAACAGATGGGCAAAACACCTGTTACAGTAAATGAAGCTCCGGGATTTGTTGTGAACAGAATACTCATTCCTCTTGTTAATGAAGGAGTGGCTATACTCGCAGACGGCGTTGCCACAAAAGAAGAGATAGACGAAGCGATGAAACTGGGCGCAAACCACCCTATGGGCCCTCTTGCTCTTGGAGACCTTATTGGTTTGGATGTCTGTCTGGCAATTATGGAAGTCCTTTACAACGAATTCGGCGATTCAAAATACAGGCCTCACCCGCTGCTCCGTAAAATGGTAAGGGCAAATTTGCTTGGCCGCAAAACAGGAAAAGGATTTTACGACTACGGAAGGTAGTTGCGGAAACTAGAACTTAAATACTTTTAAACTGCAAATATGCCACTGAGCAAACAGGTGCCGCAAAAAGTTTCAAGAACGAATTACAAGGGTCTGATGCAAAGACGCATCAGGAAGGTTCTTATGATTTGCAGCAGCTATGACGCATATACCCTTGAAGAAGACGGAAGAATTGAGGTTCAGATCTATAAGGAATATGTCGATTTGAATCTCAGCAATCCGCCTACTTTTACATGGGTAACATCTTCGCTCGACGCATATAATCTTCTCGAATCCGACAACGATTTTGACCTTATAATCAGTATGTTCAATGTAGGAGAGCTTGATGTTTTCAAGTTTTCCAGACAACTGAGAGAAGAAGGATTGCATATCCCTTTTGTCCTGCTGACACACTTTTCAAAAGAACTGCACAGGTTAATTGAAAATCAGGACTGCTCGGGAATTGATTATATCTTCAGCTGGCAGGGAAATGCCGATCTTATCCTGGCTATCATAAAATTATTCGAAGACAGGATGAATGCCGATGATGACATTGTGGGTGCCGGCGTTCAGTCCATTTTGCTGGTAGAAGATTCTGTAAGATACTACTCCACATACCTTCCTGCTCTATATAAGCTTGTTCTTCAGCAAAGTGCGGAATTCTTAAAGGAGGCGCTCAACGAGCAGCAGCAGAAATTAAGAAAAAGAGCAAGACCAAAAATTTTGCTGGCAACAAATTACACAGAGGCCGTTCAATTGTATGAACAGTACAAAAAGAATCTGCTTGGGGTAATATCAGATGTAGCTTTTGTAATAAATAAAAGCGACCCGTCCTATACCGAAAAAATGGATGCGGGAATTGATTTGTGTAAACTCATCAAGAACGATGACCCGTATATGCCGTTTCTGCTGCAAAGTTCTCAGGACTCTATGCGGGGAGTGGCTCAGGAACTTGGTGTGGGATTCATACTCAAATACTCAAAAACTCTGCTTATTGAGTTAGGAGAATATATCAGCGAAGAGTTTCTTTTTGGAGATTTTGTATTCAGGGATCTTGAAACCGGCGAAATTCTTGGCAGGGCAAAAGATTTGAGAGATTTACAGCAACTGGTAATGGAAATTCCGGAAGATGTTCTTCTCTACCACGGCTCAAAAAACAGACTCTCGAAATGGATGTATTCAAGAGGGCTTTTCTCGCTGGCTTCAAAAATCAAAAAAGCCGACCAAAGCCACTTTAAAACAATAGACGAACTCAGGAAATACATCGTTCAGGCGATAATTGACTACCGGATTCTTTTGGGTCATGGTGTTGTAGCAAGGTTTAACCCTGAGACTTACAGCAAGTATATCTGGTTTGCCAGGCTCGGAGAAGGCTCTCTTGGGGGCAAAGCAAGGGGACTGGCTTTTATAAACAACATGCTGGAGAAGTACAATCTCCTGCAAAAATATCCAGGAGTTAAAATTTTAATCCCCCGAACCGTTGTTGTTGCCACAGATTACTTTGATGAGTTTCTAAAGGTCAATGGCCTTCAATATGTAATAAATTCTGAGATTTCCGACGAAGAGATTCTTTCAGAATTTGTCAGTTCAAGGCTCCCGGAAGCACTCGTCAATGAGCTTAAAGCATATATTTCTCATGCTTCAGGTCCTTTGGCTGTCCGTTCAAGTTCAAAACTGGAGGACTCCCATTATCAGCCTTTCGCAGGTATTTATTCAACATATATGATTCCTCTCACCCATAACAGGGATCAGATGCTGCGGCTGCTTGGAAAGGCGATTAAAAGTGTTTATGCTTCTATATATTTTTCTTCCAGCAGATCTTATATTCAGGCAACGTCAAATCTGCTTAGCGAAGAGAAGATGGCTGTAGTTATTCAGGACCTGTGCGGAACAGAAGACAGC
>JAAXVX010000378.1 GCA_013335275.1 Bacteroidales bacterium | reverse complement strand
GCCATGTCTGGTAAATATTAGTTCGGTCATCCCAATTATTTATATACGTGACAAATATAGTTTTTTTAAATTTTAGCATTAAAAATTATTATTGACCTAAAAAATATATAAACAGATAAATATTTGTTCAAAAGCACTTTACACATATTTAATAAATTATATTTGAACTAAAAACATGTCTGATTGTATTGAGTGTGGGAGAGAATTGTTTGGAAGGTGCGATAAAAAATTTTGCAGCGACGGATGCAGAAATTCGTACAACAACAGAATTCGCAGAAATGGAACGGAAGAGCCAAGAAGAATAAACAGAGTTCTGGAAAAAAACAGGAGAATTCTGGAAAGATTGATTATTGCAGGGAAGAGACGGTCTACTCTATTGAAACTTTCGGGAGAAGGTTTCAACTTCGGATACTCCACCTCTTTTGAAATCCGAAAGGATGGAAAGCGAGTCATTCATTGCTATAATTACAGCTATATAATAAGCTCAAAAGACATTGT
The DNA here is from genome assembly GCA_013335275.1 of Bacteroidales bacterium. GTDB lineage: Bacteria > Bacteroidota > Bacteroidia > Bacteroidales > UBA932 > Bact-08. The sequence goes on along the minus strand of JAAXVX010000378.1, from coordinate 1,372 downwards.
TTATGTGGCTTTTAAAAATATTTAACAAACAAAAAAAATAATGCATACATTTGAGCCGTTATAATAAACGGCATAGAATATATAATCAATTAATTATCAATAACATGAAAAAGATTTTAGTATTATCGTTACTTGCTTTTACTGTTTTTTCTCTCTCGTCTTGCGTAGAGAGTTCAAGCAAGTATAAAGCACTGCAGGCTCAGCTTGACTCACTGAGCGTTGTACATTCAACCAAGAGTGCTGAGTTCGAAGAGGTGTTTGCAACACTTAACGAAGTAGAAAATGGCCTTAAATCTATCCGTGAGACTGAAAATATTCTTGTCCTTCAATCACAAAAAGGCGGAGCAGAAGTTCCGGAGAGCTCAAGAGAACAACTGAAATCAGACGTTACTGCTATCGGTGAAGCAATTCAAAGCTACAAAAAGCAAATTGACAAACTGAAAAGCGACAATAGAATTCAGTCTTCACAGTTTAAGAAAAGACTAGCTGCCCTTACTCAGGAACTGGAAGCAAAATCTGTACTGATTGCAGATCTTGGAAGACAACTCGAAGAGAAAGACAGGCAACTAATTGTAAAATCTCAGCAAATTGAAAGTCTGGACAAGACAGTTTCCAACCTGAGAGAAGATGTATCAAGCCTAAGCCAGACATCGTCAAGCCAGAAAGAGACTATCGCAAATCAGGACGCCCAAATTAACACCGGTTACTATATTATCGGCACTAAATCTGAACTTATTAATGCCAAAGTGATGTCTAAAGGCGGTCTTTTCAAATCGGCCAAGATATCTTATCAGGCAGAACAGTCAGCTTTTGTTAAGATTGACATCAGAGAAGTAAAAGAGATTCAGCTTAATGCAGAGAAAGCAAAAGTTCTCTCTATCCACCCAACAGGTACTTATACACTTGAACCTGGTGCAAACGGAATGCAGGTACTTAAGATTTCTCAACCGGCTACATTCTGGGAGCAAACTAAATATCTGGTTATTCAAACTCTATAAAACGATTTATGAAGAAGACCGGAATAGTTATTGCTGCCATCTTAACGTTAGTTTTAAATGCATGTAATTCAAAGATGACAGAAGTTAATCCATTGCTTGAAGCCTCGAACAATCCGTTCGGGGCTCCTGCTTTTGACAAGATAAAGAACGAACATTACAAACCGGCTTTTGAAGCCGCAATCGCACAGGGTAAAGCTCAGATAGATTCAATAGTAAACAATACCGAAGCTCCTACATTCGCGAACACTGTTGAAGCTCTTGAATATTCAGGCAGAACTCTTACAAATATCAGCTCGATATTTTTTAATCTGAACGAAGCTGCAACCGATTCGGTAATGCAAAGTATTGCACTTGAGGTTTCTCCTATGCTTACA
>JAAXVX010000377.1 GCA_013335275.1 Bacteroidales bacterium | reverse complement strand
AGTTCTTAAGGCAGAAGTTTACGGATTACAAATGAAATATGTTGCCCCCGAATTATATAATGTTGGTGCAAGATACTTTTTTGTTGCAGAATTGTTTGAAGCCATAAACCTAAGAGAAATTTTACCATATACCGACGCAAAAATCTATACGCTCGCCGGGATTCTGAAAAATGAGGAACCTTATTTTAAAAAATACAATATTACTCCCTGTGTGAATTGCATAGAACAACTTGAGCGATGGAATCTGTTTTGTGAGAAAAACGGAAAAGGTTCGGTGATAATACATCTTGATACCCACATGAACCGACTTGGACTGCTTGATGACGAGGTTGATATTTTGAGTAAAAATTACAACAAACTCACATCAGACCTCAAAGTTGAGTTTTACATGAGTCATTTATATGATATTAAAGGGGATGACTTTACTAACTGCAATAAGCAAATAAAGATATTAAAGGAGTATACCGATAAACTTCCCAAAGCTCCGATAACTTTAGCCTGTACAGATAGTGTTATTCTTCTGAATAATTCAGAGACAAATTTCGATATGATCCGACCCGGAATCGGCTTAGTCGGAGGCGCTCCCAATGCCGGACATCCAATAGGCCCCGATGCAAAACTTACCTTAGAGATATATGCAAAAATATCTCAAATAAAAAGAATTCCTAAAGGACAAACTGTAGGATATGGCGGCTCTTATACAACTAAAAGAGACACTGTTATGGCATTGGTTCATATTGGGTACAAAGACGGTTATTTAAGATTATTAAGTGAACTTGACAGCGCACCTAAAGGCGTATACATGTTTATAAATGGTTATCGCGCACCAATCATCGGGAAAATTTCTTTGGATGCCACAACTGTTGATGTTACTGATATTCCGGATAATGTTTTAAAAGAAGCAGCTTATGCCGAAGTTGTTGGACCAAATGTAGATATCAGAATTTTAGCCGATAAATCCGGTTGTTATGACATTATGGTTGCATTGGGCAGTGATAACAAGAAAATAAACGATTACACACTTAAAGAATATAAACAGCTTTTTGAATACTAAGAGGAAGAAGCACGAGCTACGAAATAACCGATTTTTAAGAACAAAATCCTTCCCGCATTTTTTCTATATTTGCACCTGAAGTATATATGAAATAGAGTTTATGATTGAAAACGAAATAACAACCAAAGCCACTGCCCTTTTTGGAGTTGTGGACGGTATTTATCAAATGCTCATCGACTGGGGAATGTCTCCGGTTCTTGCCGGGTGGATGGACGAAATAATAAGCATGACGCTGCTGTTCATTCTGGTATATATCGTGGACCTCATTTCAAGATTTTTGGTACACAGGGTAATCGGGCACATTGCAAAATTTACAACCGCAATCTGGGATGATATTTTTGTAGAATTTAAGGTGTTCAAGTATCTGGCACACATAATTCCCGGTATAGTTTTTTACCTGTCAACTCCAATTGCTTTAAAATCTGTTTTCTGGGTAAATCTCTTTGAAAAAGCAGCTCTCATTTTTGTCGTATACGCAGTAATCCGCGCAATTCACGCAGCAACCAAGGCTTTGACAAAAATCTTCTCACAAACCGGAGATTATTCAAACAAGCCTATTCAGATAATTTTTCAGATTGTTGCGGTAATCGCCTACTTCATAGGCGGTATCTCATTTTTGAGCATAATAATAGATGTCTCTTTTGGAACTCTCATAGCAGGTATGGGTGCCTCAATGGCAATTCTGATACTTGTATTCAAGGACACAATTCTTGGCTTTGTTGCCGGGTGGCAGCTCTCTTCAAACGACATGCTCCGCCAGGGCGACTGGATTACTGTCCCGAAATACGGGGCCGATGGTGATGTCGAGGAGGTGAGT
>JAAXVX010000376.1 GCA_013335275.1 Bacteroidales bacterium | reverse complement strand
TTGTAATCCAGAATTTCTGCCTTTGCGGCCGAGAAAGATTCGGTGTCTACAACTATCAAAAATCTGGACTCAAATTTTCCTTTTGCCGGAATTACTTCACTCTTTGCATATACATTTATGTCAAATACAATTGCTATAAGAAGCAGTGCTATTTTAATATATTTTCTCTTCATCATCTCAGGTTTTAACGCATGTATACCTCTAATCTGTTTGCTGTTTTAAGCAGCTCGTTCCTAAGCTTCTCATCTGTTCCTGCCCGGGATGCTACGATTCTGCACGAGTTGATAATATCCCCTCTTCTGTGAGATAAGGTAAACCATCCTAAAGCCTCTGCAAGTTTTATTTTTAGGTTTAGATTCTCGTTGGGATTTTCCAGAACCTTAAGATAGTTATCTACCATCGTGTGGTAACTGTTGTTCCTCAGGGAGCTTACTCCCATCAGTCGGGAACTCATCTTAAGACTTTGGTTTGCCACTTCCAGCCCCATCTCGGAGATCCTCATACGGGAATCCATCTTTCTTGTAAACTCCAGTTTAATGTTCTCCTTATTGTAAAGAGAGGTGCTGCTCTCAATCTGTGACAATACTTCACTCTTGAGTTTCTTCATATCCATAAGGTCAAAACAGAATTCGGCATTGAACCGAACCCTCTCGTCCAGCCCGTCGTTCAGATAGATTGATGCAATGTATGGAATGAATACATCCTTGCCTATACGTCCCATCGAATATGTAGACTTTCGTCGGATAAATTCGTAAGGGTCATAAACCGATGTTTTAAGCAACTCTTCAAATCTTCCGTCATTATAGAACTGGAGAAGATGATATACCTGAAGCCGGAGCATTGCATAAGGAGAAGAGTGATATGTATCTGTAAGGAGTTGAGGCAGAGCTGCATATTTAAGATTGAATAGTTTGTGAAGGGCAACTCCCTTGATGTCCGGATGCTGTTCTGTCTTAAAAACCTTTAGCCAGTACGTGATATCTGTTGACTTTAGATTAATCTTTCTGCTCGCTTTGTCGCCTTTAAACATAAAGGTTGGGTCACCTATTATGTGGGATTCCAAAATGTTTGTGAGCTGAGCCCATTCTCCCACTCTGTATCCCAGTCCAAGAATCCCCAGCAGGTCGCTGGAAGACTTGTCCTGCAAAACATTCACAGAATTACCTATTGCAACCAGCGTCTTTCCTTTTGCAAATATGTACTCGCCTCCGATGAAGCTCTCTTCGCGGAAGTCTCCATTATAACAGGCATCAAAAATTACTATTCTGGGATTCGGATTAATGGCCGGAACATCTTCCAAAACAATTCCCATGTTAATATCGTCCAGAGAGTCCTTTTTTATTTGCTCTTTGTCGAATGCTCCTGCAAACCACGTTGAATCGATTTTGTAATAGCTTTTCCAGGCACTTTTCAGTTGTTCATTCTTTTCACTGCCTTGTTTATTTTTTCTCAACCAGTTCCTGAAAAGCCTCTTTCCGGCTTCCATATTTTCGTCGGCCCCCCTGCTTAAAGGAATACCTGTCAGATATTGTCTTTCCGGCATTCCATGTTCGTGAAACAGCATCAGATCGACATCTTCTCTTCTAAGTTCTTCTTTAATCGTTTGTTTCATGTATGGATACATATGGAACATCAGGAATTTTGCAGAGTTTTTGTTGCCGAAAGCCTGTGGAAATTGCTCTCTCATTGTAACACCCTCTTCCTTCCATGCTGTAAGGCTGTTTGAAAAAGAACCTTCTCCGGTATAGGAAACAAGTATATCCATCTTGTTATCCAAAGCTCTCTCTGCAAGCAATTTTCTGAAGTAGTCACGTATTTGCGCATATCCTTCTTCACTCTTGCGTGTTGGCTTAAGCCTTCCTGTATAAATATCGC
>JAAXVX010000375.1 GCA_013335275.1 Bacteroidales bacterium | reverse complement strand
CCCATCCGCTTGTCTGCCTGAATCCTGTTATTGTCGAGTCATTCTCAACCCTCAAAACTGTCCATACATTTTTGCCGTCATAATTGTAAATTCCGGAAACAAGGTCAAGAATTATATGGGCGTTATCCGATTTTGGAAATGTATATCTGTGCATTCCCACTCTTGATGAAGTGGTGAGTTCTGCAAGAATCCCGTTATCGTCGAGTTTAACCTTATAGTAATTAGGCTCCGCTGTTTCGTTATTGTGAGAGAATGCCGACCTGAACCCCCCTTTAGGATTGTCTGCCGTTCCGGGGTTAAGCTGAAGCTCTCCTGCGGTTGGCATAACTAGTATATCCCCAAGGTCGGAATGTCCGGTTCCGCTAAAGTGCGTGTGGCTGAAACCCACAATGGTTTTGTCGGTATACTGATATCCTGCGCAATATTTATATACGTCTGCATTGTATTTGCCATTTGCATCATAACTGAGAGTGTCTGTATCCGGACTAAGCTGAACAGAACCGAAAGGTACTGTTGCTCCGGGGTAGGTGTGACCCATCTTTTCGGTGCCAATGAATGGATTCACATATTTTATCAGTCCTGGTTTTTCCTCGTTTTGAGCAAAGGAAATATTAATGGCAAAAACAGAGAGCAGTGTTAGTATAATTCTTTGGTATTTCATCTTGTGGCGATTATATATCAAAGGTAATAATTATACTTTTTTACATAAGGGTTATTCCTGTTTCTGAAAACATTTTTATTGTCTCGTCCGGCCAGATACCAACCTGAACTTCTCCAATATGCGATTTTTTGAGCATGAACATACATAAACGTGATTGACCGATACCTCCTCCTATGCACTCCGGCAACTCTCCTGCAAGCAGCATATTGTGAAACGGGAGAAAAGAGCGGGATGTGCAATTCCTGATTTTGAGCTGCCTCCCGAGAGCCTCCGGGTCTACCCTTATTCCCATTGAAGAAAGCTCAAAAGCACTATTCAATGTGGAGTTCCATACTATTATGTCCCCGTTGAGTCCGAAATAGCCATCGGAATTAGGTGAACTCCAGTCGTCATAATCCGGGGCCCTGCCGTCGTGAGGTTCTCCATTTGAAAGGTTTTTGCCTATTCCCATAATGAATACGGCACCATATTCTTTTGCTGCGTTGTGTTCTCTCTGCTTTGGATTGAGACCGGGAAACATTGATAAAAGTTCCTGAGAGTGAACGAATGTAATTTTATCCGGCAGTGAAGGGATAATTCCGGGGTAGCTGAGGTGAACGACCTGTTCAGTTTTTTTAAGTGCAGCATAGATTTTAGTAACCGTCTGCTTAAGTTTCAAAAGCGACCGCTCTTCCGGCTTGATCCGTTGTTCCCAGTCCCACTGGTCTACATATATTGAATGAATTGCAGTGAACTCCTCATCGGGTCTTAAAGCCCGCATATCTGTAAGTATACCGTTCCCGGGCTCTATACCCATTTGTTTAAGCCGGATTCTTTTCCATTTTGCAAGAGAATGTACAACAACAGCTCTTCTGTCCTGCATCGCTTTTAAAGGAAATGCTACCGGCCTTTCACATCCGTTGAGGTCGTCGTTTATTCCTGTTCCGTCAAGTATGGCTATTGGTGAAGATATTCTGGCAAGTGACAGTTGCCTCGATAATTCTGTGGAAAATGTCTCTTTTACAAGAGCAATGGAAATCTCTGTTTCTAAAAAATCCTGTTTCATAATTTGAAAATTTTGGGCATAAAAAAAGCCCCCCGGAATGCGGGAGGCTTCATTTATATTGGGTTAATTGATTTACATACTTAAAAACAATAGCCTCCCCATCCGAATAGAATTATTCGAATTATTATTGAAAAGATTATTGTTTAATTGGAACATTGTTTGTTGTTTTTGACAG
>JAAXVX010000374.1 GCA_013335275.1 Bacteroidales bacterium | reverse complement strand
TCTCCTTCGGGATATGGTCAGGCGATATATATAAAGCATCCGGACGGAAAAACAACGGTCTACGGTCACCTTATGGCATTTTCTCCCAAAATCGAAAAACTGGTGAGAGAGAAACAGTATGAACAGGAAAGTTTTGCTGTAACCATTACTCCGGATTCTACACAAATTCCGGTTAAAAGAGGAGAGCTTATTGCAAGAGCCGGAAATACCGGAAGTTCGGGCGGGCCGCACCTGCATTTTGAAATAAGAGAAACAAATTCAGAGATACCGCTCGATCCTGCGAAAGCGGGGAACTTCAATATTGCAGATGCAATAGCACCCGCAATAGACAGGATATCAGTATACGGCATTGCCAACCCAACAACCCTGCCCGCCCGCACCTTCATAAAAAGTTTTTCAACCCCGGAACCCGCACCGCTTTCTGTTCCCGATACTTTCTATGTTGCAGCATCAGGAGTGGACAGGATGAACGGATCCGGAGCCCGATTTGCTGTTGCTAAATTCAGCTACTTTATGGACAATGAGGAGATATTCAGATTCACTGCTGAGGCAATACCTTTCGATAAAGGGAGATATATCAACTCTATTCTGGAATATCAGCAAAAAGCAATATTCAACCGCCCTATGGTTAAAAGCTGGGTAGAACCGGGAACCGGACTTAAATCTCTCATCAGTTCTAAAAACGAAGGGCTTTTTATACTAAAAGACAACGATGTACACATTGTGCGAATTGAACTGTCCGACCATTCGGGGAACAAATCCACAAAAAGTTTCAAGGTTAAAAGAGACATTTCCCTCAAGCCTTTGGCACCCGATTCAACCGCCATTAAAAAAGGCCGGCTGATGCCATGGTATCTGCCTAATACATACGAATCCGGCAACTTGCGTATTGACATTCCGGTTGGAGCGTTGTGCAGTAATATACTCTTTACTGCAGACAGCATAAAGAGCAATGGGAGCATAATATGGAGAATTCACAACAACTCAGTTCCGCTTAACGCCGGTGCAAAAATTGCCATAAGGGCCAAAGTTTCGGATATTCTCAGAAGCAAAGCCCTGATTGCTTTTGTTAGCGATAACGGGAACATTTCCTCCAGGGGAGGAGAGTGGAAAGGCGACAGAATTGAAACAACTCTCGGTGAGTTCGGAAGATATACAATCGCTTACGATACTATGGCTCCTAAGGTTGTCCTGAATTTGAAAGAAAAGGAGAATCTTTCGGCAAGGAAAAACATCAGAATTACTATATTTGACGACCTTTCCGGAATTGCTTCGTACAGAGCGGAGATTGACGGAAAATGGATACTGGCATCGTATGACCCAAAAAGCAGAGGACTCACTATCGACCTTGATCCGTTAAAAATTGTGAAAGGAAAGAGCCACCAGCTTAGCATTACTGTATCCGACGGGAGAGGAAACAAGACAAACATAACCAGAAGCTTTATATGGTAAAAATTATCGGACTTATGTCGGGAACATCGCTTGACGGACTCGATATCTGCTACACTCAGTTTGATTTGGAAAATGGCAAATGGATTTATAAAATAATCAAAGCCGATTCTGTGGAGTATCCTGCAGATTTAAAGGAGAAACTTGCAACAGCCCAGAATATGTCGGCTCTTGATTATGCTCTTCTGAATTCGGACTACGGACTATATCTTGGACAAAAGGTGAAGGAATTTATTGCCAAATATGATGCAAAACCAGATTATATTGCCTCACACGGACATACAATATTTCATCAGCCGGCAAAACGCCTCACTACACAAATAGGTTCCGGAGCAGGAATAGCTGCGGAAAGCGGTGTGGACACAATTTGCGATTTTCGCACGGTGGACGTTGCTCTTGGGGGACAGGGCGCACCTCTTGTACCTGTTGGAGACAGAAATT
>JAAXVX010000091.1 GCA_013335275.1 Bacteroidales bacterium | reverse complement strand
ACATCCGAGCTGAATGGGATTACAGTAGCTGCCAGAAAAGACCCGATAAAAAGTCCTATAAATCCATAATCCTGCAGTAACTCCAGCATAACTACCTTTTACTTTTGAAAAAATCTTTAACAATTATGGAGCATTCTTTTTCAAGTATGCCGGAAACAACCTCTGTTTTTGGATGAATGAGAGATGGGGAGTATAGTGAGAAACCTCTTTTAGGGTCGCCGGCCCCATATATAATTTTAGCTATCTGAGCCCAGTTAAGAGCAGACGCACACATTGAACAAGGCTCCATGGTGACATACAGAGAGCAATTTTCCAGATATTTGCCTCCAAAGGAGTTGGTTGCCATTGTTATAGCCTGCATTTCTGCATGAGCAGTGGGGTCATTAAGAGTCTCTGTGAGGTTGTGTGCCCGGGCAATAATCTTTCCTTCGCAAACGATAACGGCGCCCACAGGAACCTCATCTCTCTCAAGTGCCCTCTGAGCCTCTTTTAAGGCCTCTCTCATGAATTTCTCGTCCGGATTTGTCATGTTATATTAAAACAAAAGTAAGTATACGCCTGCTCCCGCAAAATACCCTAAAAGTGCAATAGGAGTAAATTTTTTGAGATAATAGCCAAAAGATATTTTTTCCAGTCCCATTACGGTCACACCCGAAGCGGATCCGATTATTAGTATGCTGCCCCCGGTTACGGCGCAGTATGCAAGGAAGGTCCAGAAAGATCCATCTGCAACAAAAGCACCTGCTTGCGCAATCGGATACATTCCCATGGTACCGGCAACAAGTGCAACATTGTCCAGAAAGGAAGAGGTGAGTCCTAATATAATACTGATTGTTTCGGGAGTAGGAACAGTCTTGTCCAGGAATTTCGACATAACATCCAGCTGGCCGGCTGTTTTAAGTGCAGAAACAGACATTAGAATTCCTAAAAAGAATAATACAGTTGGAACATCTATTCTTGAAAACACCCTCTGCACCCTTAATTCCTGTATTGCAGGATTCCTTCTTTCGAACCACATCCTGTCTGTCATGACCCACATGATTGCCAACCCCAGCAGTACCCCCATAAAAGGAGGAAGACCAAAAAAGCTCTGAAGCAAAGGCACCGAAGCTAAAGAGGCAATCCCGGTCCAAAGAAGCATTCTTTTAAACCTGGGGTCTATTTTTGCAATGTAGGGATCCGCTTTCAAGCCTCGTGATATTTTAACTTTTGAAGTTTTAGGCAAAGAAAATGTAATGAATAAGAGGGGAACTATCATCATTACCAGACTCGGAAGGATTATCTGATACATTTGATGCAAAGCGGTAATGTTACCTCCTGTCCATAAAAGCAACGTTGTAACATCTCCAATTGGCGACCATGCTCCTCCGGCATTTGCCGCTATAATTATCATTGAGGCAAATACTAAACGGTCCTCGTGGTTTGAGATGAGCTTTCTCAATATCGCGACGATAACGATTACTGTTGCAAGATTACCCAGTACCGCCGAAAGAAAAAACGTCAGAAAAGATATGACCCAGAGAAGTTTTCTCTCATTTCTTGTTTTGATAGCGGAAATGATTACATCAAATCCTCCATGGGAGTCAATCAGTTCAATAATCGCCATCGAACCCAAAACAAAGAAAAGTGTTGCCGAAACATCTCCAAGAGACTCTGTTATTGAGTATTCCAAAAATGAATATACCTGTTGGGTAACAGACATATCCGAAAAACCGGGAAACGATTTTATCATTGCCTCAAGAGCCTCAGAACCATGTTCGTTGAAAATCTGGATTCCGTCGACAAGGACAAGAAGCCATAAGACAATACTCATTCCAATGGCAATAGCTGCCTTGTTTATGCGGATTACATCCTCAAAAGCAATTGCAATTATCCCCAATAAAAAAATTAGAGGCATCAGGGTAAAAATCATAATAAAAGTATTTATGTGAAAACTCACGAATGAACGGGCAAATATATAATATTTTTTAGCGACAATTTGTCAGTTGAAACATTTGGCACCTCTTTTGTGTTTATGGCGTTTACGAACATAAAAATAACTAACAATAAATAAAAATTAAAAAAACTTTTAATCATGAACATTAAACCTTTAGCAGACAGAGTTTTGGTTGAGCCCAAGGAGGCAGAAACAAAAACAGCAAGCGGCATTTACATTCCCGATACAGCAAAAGAAAAACCTCAGGCAGGGAAAGTTATAGCTGTTGGAAATGGAAAGAAAGATGAACCAATGGAATTAAAAGTAGGCGACGAAGTGCTTTACGGAAAATATTCAGGTACCGAAATCAATGTAGATACCAAAATTTATCTCATGATGCGTCAGTCGGACATTCTTGCAGTAGTTAAATAAATACAATCATTAATATCAATTTATAATATAACATTCGTATGGCAAAAGATATAAAATTCAATCTGGAAGCGCGCAATCTCATGAAAGAGGGCGTTGATGCATTGGCCAATGCAGTTAAAGTAACACTAGGACCAAAAGGAAGAAATGTAGTTATCGACAAAAAATACGGTGCTCCTCAAATTACAAAAGACGGAGTAACTGTTGCAAAAGAGATTGAACTTGAAGACCGCTTTGCAAACCTTGGTGCGCAAATGGTTAAAGAGGTCGCATCAAAAACAGCCGATCAGGCAGGTGACGGAACTACAACCGCAACCGTTCTTGCTCAGTCAATAATCACAGTTGGCCTGAAGAATGTAACTGCCGGAGCTAACCCTATGGATCTGAAAAGAGGTATTGACAAAGCTGTTGAAGCTGTAGTTGCTTCTCTTAAAAAGCAAAGTCAGTCTGTTGGCGACGATATCACTAAGATTGAACAGGTTGCAACAATTTCTGCAAACAACGACATTACAATCGGGAAACTTATTGCAGAAGCAATGAGCAAGGTTAAAAAAGAGGGCGTTATCACAGTTGAAGAAGCAAAGGGAACAGACACAGAAGTAAAAGTAGTAGAGGGTATGCAGTTTGACCGCGGATACATCTCTCCTTACTTCATGACTAATCCTGAGAAAATGGAAGCAGTTCTTGAAAACCCATATATTCTCATAACAGATAAAAAAATATCTACAATGAAAGACCTTCTTCCTGTTCTTGAGCCTGTTGCTCAAAGCGGAAGATCACTCGTTATCATTGCAGAGGATGTAGACGGAGAAGCTCTTGCTACACTTGTTGTAAACCGCCTTCGCGGAACTCTCAAGATTGCTGCTGTTAAGGCTCCGGGCTTTGGCGACAGAAGAAAAGAGATGCTGGAAGATATCGCTATTCTTACCGGAGGTACGGTAATATCAGAAGAGAAAGGTCTTCGCCTGGATGCTGCCACTCTTGAAATGCTTGGTAAGGCAGAAAAGATTACAATCGACAAGGAAAACACAACCGTTGTCAACGGAGCCGGTGAAAAAGGATTAATTGACAAGAGAGTTGCTCAGATTCGCATGCAAATGGAGGCTACCACAAGCGATTACGATCGCGAAAAGCTTCAGGAGCGTCTTGCCAAACTGGCAGGAGGAGTAGCAGTACTTTATGTTGGTGCAGCTTCCGAAATGGAGATGAAAGAGAAAAAAGACCGCGTAGACGATGCACTCAGCGCAACCCGTGCTGCTGTTGAAGAAGGCATAGTACCCGGTGGCGGTGTTGCATACATCCGTGCTATTGAATCTTTGAAAAAGCTTAAAGGAGCCAATGAAGATGAAAATACTGGTATTGCAATAATTGCCCGTGCAATTGAAGAGCCGCTTCGTATGATTGTAGAGAACTCAGGAGTTGAAGGAAGCATCGTTATCCAGAGAGTAAAAGAGGGTAAAGACGACTTCGGTTACAATGCACGCACAGACAAATACGAAAACCTTTATGCTGCAGGCGTTATCGACCCTACCAAGGTGACCCGTATCGCACTTGAAAACGCAGCTTCTGTTGCCGGAATGTTCCTTACAACAGAATGTGTACTTGCCGAGAGAAAAGAGGAAAACCCGGCACCGATGGGCAACCCGGGAATGGGCGGAATGGGTGGAATGATGTAAACCACTTTAAATAGTTATTTTTGAAGGGGCTGTCTAATAACTAGGCAGCCCCTTTATTGTTAATCTCCGGCGGCGAGTTGAGCATTCTTTGTGTTACCAACATACTTCCAACCAATTTCTTCGGGCTTGTGCGTCCTCGCTCGCGGTGCTCCCTCCGGCCGAATCGCCCTCCGAAATTGGTTGGAAGAATTAATAACGTAAAAGAGATTTTCAACTCGCCGCCGGAGACAAGCCGCTAATTATCGAGCAATAACAATAGTGAGGAGGGCAGAGCCCTCTTAACTATTTGATTATCGTACTCTAGTAAGCACAATATCCGTCGGAATTGAAAACTCAGTAGGTGGCAAGTCTTGTGTCTCGTACTCACCCTCGTCATTTCTCAATATCCACCGTATATTTTTAGGATCTGTGCCAGATATTATAAGAATCTCGTTGGAAAAGGTTGTCTTATTCTTCCCTATATCAATTACGTACATATAAAGTCTATCTGGGTTAACATCTGAGGCGGCAAAAGTTCTGTTCGTTGCATAAATAGGCATATTAAGTGGATCAATCTGTGAATTATACTGATTTATACAATCCACTATAATTTGTCCGTTTTTCTTATAGGTATATGCACCAACAAGACAATCTATAGTTCCATCTTCAACATGAACACGGCTAGTCTTTCTCAGTTGTATTGTAAACTCTTCTCCCGTTGATGCATTTGTATATCTCCATGTACCAACATAGAATTCCAAATTTGCAGTATAAGATTGAGCATTGGCTGTAATAACAGACATAAATACTATCGAGATAATAATGAATGCTTTTTTTAGATTTTTCATAACTAGAAATTTTAGTACTTGCCTGAAACAAAAGTATTAAATATTGTGCAATGAGCAAGTTATGCGCACTTTTTAAACAGCTCTACCCCTGGGGTCATTTGGTACAACCCTGATATATAGTGTAATACAGAATTTAACCTTTTGTGTATTTCTCTAACAATTAGCACTTTACCATATCACCCCTGGGGTGTCTCCGGCGGCGAGTTGAAAATCGCTTAGCCCTTATTTAGCATTGCCAACTAGTTGATGAGGGCGATTCGGCCGGACGCAGCAGAGCGGAGGAGGACGCACAAGCCCTCATCAGTTAGGTGACAGTGTTTAATGAAAAAGCTACAAAACAACTCGCCGCCGGCAAAACAAATATGCCCCCCGATTGTTAAATAAAACAAAAAACCATGTTGAAAAAAGGAGATAAGGCCCCTGACTTTGCAGGCAAAAATCAGGACGGAAAAGAGATTAAATTGTCGGACTTCAAAGGGAGTAAACTAGTATTATATTTTTACCCGAAGGACAATACCCCCGGATGCACTGCGGAAGCCTGCGACCTGAGGGACAACTATCACAGGTTCGAATCAATGGGATATAAAATATTGGGGATAAGCAAAGACAATGAAAAATCCCATAAGGGATTCATAGAAAAATTCAGCCTCCCCTTTCCTCTCATTTCTGATACAGAAGTTACGATTCTAAAAGCATACGATGCCTGGGGCCGGAAAAAATTTATGGGTAAAGAGTACGACGGAATCCTGCGCAAGACTTATATAATTGACGAAAATTCAATCATACTGGACATAATAGAAAAAGTGGACACAAAGGCCCACTCTAAGCAGATTCTCGGTTAATCTGTTAACCAACCAGCCAGGCCAGAATGTGGTTGTCAAATGTTTCATAGTTAACCTCGAACTCCATTTCCTGACCGTCACGGGTTATGAACACGGCATCTATTTCCCCGCTTTCACGCGGAGTGAAGCGTTTAATTTCAATTTGCTTTGAGAAATCCACATCGGACAAAGACATCCTCTTGTAAATAGCCTCCTTCGCACTCCAGTGAATAGCAAGATGGAGATTTCTTGATTTTTCGCTGAGGTTTTCTATCTCTTCTTCGGAAAGAGCCTTTTTTTCAACCGCCGAGAAGTCTCTGTTAAGAGATTCGATATCCACCCCAACACTTTCTTCCGGATGAGTAAGCACGCATACATATCTGTTGGTATGCGAAATGCTTATTTCTATCAGGCTGTTCTGAAGAAACGGCCGGCC
>JAAXVX010000373.1 GCA_013335275.1 Bacteroidales bacterium | reverse complement strand
CCCGTACCCGGCGGTAAGTTATTATGAAGAGGGCACGCTCATCATCGACATCATCGACGCCAAAAGCGACGAAATCGCCTGGAGCGGCGTGGCGCGAGGCATTCTGAAAAACTACGACACCTCCATGCAGATGCAACGCGACATCGACGAAGTGGTAACGAAAATCATGGCCCAGTTTCCGCCGGTAGTGAAGTAATCGGCGACGCCTCTTCTCCCGTAGGGGCAGGCCCCCGTGCCTGCCCTTTTGCGATTATCATCGACCGGACAAGCGTGCCCCGCTTGTATGCTTTTTTCTGACGAAACACTACATTGATACATGGATAAGCTCGCGCCAGTCACCCCCGGAGAATTGCTTCTGGAGGAATTTCTCATTCCGATGGGAATTTCGCGCTATCGACTCGCGAAGGAGATCGGAGTGCCGCCGCAGCGAATTGGGGATATTGTCGCAGACAAACGCGCCGTCACTGCGGATACCGACCTTCGCCTCTGCCGGTTTTTCGGTCTTACCAACGGCTACTGGCTCCGTGCGCAGGTTGCGTTTGACACAGAAGTAGCAGAGGAGGAACTCGCGGAAACGCTTGCGAAAATCAAACCGTGGTCGCGTAAGTTGGTATGGAAAGGAATTGGTTGAAACCATCTTTTGAAACAGGGCATCTTTTTTTTTGAGGGACGTTTTCTTATGAGACTTCATATTATTAATATGGTAAATATAAGATAAACAGGACGTTGATAATGAAAGAATGGATATTACCGATTTCTGATGATTTGGTAAAGGAGCTTGAAGCTTGCTTTGCCAACGGCCCAATCATTGATGATGTGGGCACTCGCTACTTGACAGAAGCGGAGTTTGATCGTTTGGGTGGCTTAAAAATAGAGCTATTTTCAAATGAACATCCACCCCCGCATTTTCGAGTTTGTTTTCAAGGTGAGTGCAATAACTTTACAATCAATGATTGCTCACCAATGAATGGGGAAAGCCTCTCAAAATACTTTCGAAATATTAAAAAATGGCATAAAACTAATAAGCGCACTCTTATTAGTTTCTGGAATACGATGAGGCCATCGGATTGTCCTGTAGGAAATTATCTGGAGAAAAGCAATGGAATTTAATGCCATCAACTACCCAGTCATAAAATCAGCTTATGAAAACAAAAAACAAGTTGAGTTTTATGTAGATAAAAGCGCCACTGCATTTTCGGATTCAGATGCTCCGGATGAATGGAAAGCATATCCACCGCCAGCTGTTCCTGAAAAGGATTATGTTCAAGCTTTCGTGTATTCTGGCAACGACATACAAGGTTCTCTCACAAGACTTGAAATACTGGTTCACTTAGGCGGCGGGCAAATTCTTTATAAAAAACATGGGAAAGATCAGGTATTGCTTAAGGTAAGTTGGCCTAACCAAGTCAAATAAAAAATTTAGTGGAAATAATTATGGAACAAGCTTTATTAGATCAAGCGTTGGCAATGTCGCCTAATGAGCGAGTGGAATTTGCGCAGCTTATTTTGGCAAGCATTGAGCACGAAGACGAAAAAATCAGGCAAAAATGGATAACTGAAGTCAAAGACAGAATGGAGGCCGTAAAAACCGGAAAAGCGAAATTAATCGATTTTGACAGTTTGTATCATGAGGATTAGAATTCATGAACTTGCGGCTCAGGAATTGGATGAAGCCGTTGAATGGTATGAACTTCAATCCAGAGGTCTTGGCCAGCATTTCAGGAAAATTGTCAGAGAGCAGGTCAAAACCTTAGCCAGAAATCCGACCTGGTATCTCAAAGAATCTGATGATATTTATAAGGCATTCATTCCAAGATTTCCCTATAAAGTATTGTACACTGCTGACGACAATGAACTTGTGATTTGGGCAATCGCTCACATGCAACGAGAACCAAGAT
>JAAXVX010000372.1 GCA_013335275.1 Bacteroidales bacterium | reverse complement strand
TAATCCGCAAAAACTTGCAGGCCAGTGCAGCAAGCTTAAGTGTTGTATCAATTATGAAGCAGCAACTTATATAGATGCTCAGTCAAAGATTCCGTTTGTGAGGGAGCCGCTCGAGACAATAGACGGACCTGTTTTTCTGATAAAGACAGATATTCTAAGGGGTGTAATGTGGTTCTCGTATGAGCAGAACAGCATGGCAAACATGTTCCCGGTTCCTGCCGATAAGGTTAGAGAGATTCTCAAACTTAACTCGAAAGGGGTTAAGGTAGAGAGCCTGCTTCCAACAGCAAAGGACAAATCGCCGGAATTTGTTACATCAGTGGGCGACGACAGCATTTCAAGGTTTGACGAAAAAAGCAGGGTTCCCAACAATAAACACAAGGGTCCAAAAAAACCGCAAAAACTTGTCAAAAACGGAAATGGCAACAATGGCAATCAAAAGCAAAACTAAACTGCTTCTTCTGTTTTCTCTTTTTTTATTTTCCTGCGGGAGGCAGGAACAATTCGAGACATACTCAGCCAAAATTGAGGACAATGTTCTGTCTGTCACCGATAAACTGGAATACCGGTTTAAGGTTGACGATACTTTACAGCTATATGACATAGATGTATTTATGCGGTTTTCTCATGATTTCGAAGGGCAGGCGCTTCCTCTCTGCATTACATTGTTTTCTCCCGACGGACGCAAGTACAGAGATAGCCTTGAATTTAAGGCAGACCCGTCCAAAAATTATCAGAGATCGGGAATGTGGAAGGATTACAAATGGAAATACAGAAACAGGGTGACTTTCCCGCGAAGCGGAAATTGGTTTGTCCTTGTTGGGAATGCTTCAAATAGCGAAATAAAAGGGATTGGAGAGATAAGTTTTATATTGACAGATTCTAATGGGAAAAGATAAGCTTAAAAGATTCGAAGAAAATAAAAGTTTCAGCTCCCTGTTTCAACCGGATTTTGAGGAAGTCTTCAGAAAAGACTATAAAATGAAGGGGAAGTGGAACAGCGACTATTTTGGAAATGACAACCCCATTGTTCTTGAGCTTGGATGCGGAAGGGGAGAATATGCTGTGGAACTGGCCAGAAAATTCCCTGATACAAATTTTTTGGGACTCGACATTAAAGGCGCAAGGCTTTGGAGAGGTGCAAAAACCGCAGTTGAAGAGGGGCTAAAGAATGTAGCGTTCCTAAGAACAAGAATTGAATTTATTGAGGGGCTTTTCGGCCCGGAAGAGGTTTCCGAAATATGGATAACTTTTGCCGATCCTCAAATCCGCAGGGACAATAAGAGACTGACGGCTCCTGTTTTTCTTGACAGATATAGAAGGTTTCTAAAGCCCAACGGGCTCATTCACCTTAAGACAGACAGTCCTTACCTGCACGAGTACAGTTGTGCGCTTGTACGCAGGAACTCATTTGAAACAGTAACCGAGAATAAGGATATTTATAAGTCAATAGCAGCAAATGAGCATTTTGACACTCATACAGCAGAGCTGCTTTCAATAAAGACACACTACGAACAGCAATTCCTGTCGCAAGGGCATCCAATAACCTACCTTTGCTTTCGTTTGCCGTCACAGGGCGCAATTGAACCACCGGTATGGGATCACGACCGGTATGAAAGATAACGGGATAATTTCTGTTTACTCTTCCTTTTTGCTGTCTCTTGTGAACCACTCAATTGTGCGGGCAATACGATAGACGTCTTTCCTTTGTCCCTCAAGAATAATTGGGTTGTCGGAGAAGTTTACGGTAACGTCGTCTTCAAACATTCTCATTGCACGTACAAATGGAGAAGTGTGCCTGAAAGTTACAGTAGTTTCGGTTTCAGAAACCTGTTTGTAACGGCTGTTTGTGAATATTTCGACAATTTTCTCACGCTCTTCGCTGAACGGTTTGTTAAGGTAAACGCG
>JAAXVX010000371.1 GCA_013335275.1 Bacteroidales bacterium | reverse complement strand
GTAAAATTTCTGGTTGAACTGCCATGGAACGAAACGAGCAAAGACAATCTGGATCTTAAACACGCAAAGAAAATCCTTGATAACGACCATTTTGGACTCGATACGGTTAAAGACAGGATCATAGAGCACCTTGCTGTACTTAAACTAAAAGGAGATATGAAGTCCCCTATTCTGTGCCTCTATGGCCCTCCGGGCGTAGGCAAGACTTCTCTTGGGAAATCTATTGCAAAGGCACTTGACAGAAATTATGGAAGGATTTCTCTTGGCGGGCTTCATGATGAATCCGAGATACGCGGTCACAGAAGAACCTATATAGGAGCTATGCCGGGAAGAATAATCAGTTCAATTAAAAAAGCAGGCACATCTAATCCTATTATTGTTCTTGACGAAATAGACAAAGTCAGCAGCGATTTCAGGGGGGACCCGGCATCGGCACTTCTTGAGGTACTTGATCCCGAACAAAACACTGCTTTTCATGATAATTATCTGGATATCGATTATGATTTGTCTAAAGTTCTCTTTATAACTACTGCAAACGATATTCACAATGTTCACCCTGCACTCAGGGACAGGATGGAGATGATTAATGTGAGCGGGTATCTTGCAGAAGAAAAAAGGTATATTGCAAAAGATCACCTTATTCCCAAGCAAACAGAAGCACACGGACTTAATGCGGACCAGCTGAAAATAAGCATTAAGGCTATTGATACTATTATAGACGAGTATACAAGAGAGTCAGGCGTGCGAGGTCTTGACAAGCAAATTGCCAAAGTTGCCAGAATAACTGCAAAGAAAATTGCGATGAACGAAAAAATTCCGGATACAATTGGTGTTGCCGAGGTTAAGGCAATTCTAGGAACTCCTACGAATCAGCATGACATGCAAAAGGGCAATGAGGGAACAGGAGTAGTGACAGGACTGGCATGGACACAAAACGGAGGAGAAATTTTATTTGTCGAGTGCAGTTTGAGTAAAGGCAAAGGAATACTTTCGACAACCGGAAACCTTGGAGATGTAATGAAAGAATCATCAATCATTGCTTTTCAGTATCTTAAATCTCATCCCGAAAAACTTGGACTTTCCTATAAGGAATTTGTAGACAAGGATATACATATCCATGTACCGGAAGGCGCTATACCAAAGGATGGACCTTCTGCCGGAATAACAATGGTAAGTGCAATGGCTTCGGCATTTAATAAAAAAGCGGTAAAAAGCGGAATTGCAATGACCGGAGAGACCACATTAAGAGGAAGGGTTTTACCTGTTGGCGGAATAAAAGAAAAAATACTTGCAGCCAAAAGAGCAGGAATTAAAACAATTATCCTTTCGGCAGAAAATGAAAAAGACATTAAAGAAATCAATGAGCAATATGTCAAGGGCCTGACATTCAAATATGTCAAAACCGTTGATGAAGTCCTGGATTTTATTTTTTAAGCTGTAATTCCTCCTGAGATGAATGTACAAATTGAGAGTTCCTGGAAAGAGTTATTATCGGATGAATTTGAAAAACCATATTTCGTTTCTCTTTCGGAATATCTGAAGAGAGAGAAGTTGTCCGGCATTAAGATATATCCAAAGGGTCCGGATATTTTTAATGCATTTAACATGACACCTGTACAGAATGTAAAAGTTGTAATTTTGGGTCAGGACCCATACCACGGACCAGGGCAGGCTCATGGACTCTCATTTTCTGTACCCGGGGGAGTTGCTCTCCCACCCTCTCTTCAAAATATTTATAAAGAATTATATACCGACCTGGGTATTAAACCGGCAAATAGCGGATCATTGATTAAATGGGCACAACAGGGAGTCTTTCTTCTCAACGCTGTCCTTACAGTGAGAGCCGGAGAAGCCGCCTCGCACAGCAAAATCGGATGGATGGAATTTACAGATGCAGTAATTTCAAAACTCT
>JAAXVX010000370.1 GCA_013335275.1 Bacteroidales bacterium | reverse complement strand
AGCTAACGGAATCATATTAGCTGGAAACCCGCTATTTAATAACTATTTACTAAAAAGGATAACATCTTAGATGTTATCCTTTTTAGTATTTATCTAATAATGATGCAGGAATGATTATGCTTTATATCAATAACTTCAGAAGTTCGCGCTCATGTTTGTTGTAGAGAAGAATTTCCCACAATGGTTTCAGCTGATCGCTGAACAGCAGAAGCAGAACTATAAGTATAACAAGAATGAGCAGAATCGTAAGTACAATACGAAATGACTTCGGCATTTTTATATTACGATTCTCTTCGGATTCAATCTTCTTTAATTTCTCCTCGTTTCTGTAAATTTTTGCAGGTTTTGCTCTCAGAGTTTCAACGACACCGGGTTTAGACAGAACTTTGATATTCAAAGGTTCAAGACCATATGCCTCTTTATTGATTAAGACATTTTTGTCGATAACAAAACTGTATCCGCTTCTCTCGTTTAACCTGATTGTCCCCAAATATGGAAGTTCCAAAATTTTTGTCATTTCCAAATCGCGACGAAGATCATTTATGAATTCCGAAATAACAGACTTTGCTTTTTCGAGCGGTATATTCATCAGTTCCGAATATTTTTTTTCCAGAAGTTCGTCATTCCAGATTTCTCTGCTTCTGAACATTATCCGGCGGAAGGGGGGATGAATTACTGAGGCTTTGTCGGAGAAAACAGATGGTGCAGCTTCGGAAACGAAACTTCCCATTCCCGGAAGGGATACGCGGTTATTTTCAAGTATAAGCTCTTTAAGCAGCTCCGACAGAAGATTAATATCCATAATTACATAAATGCGATTACAAAGTTATAAAATTACTCCAAAAATCATTTATATAACAGTATTATTAAGATTTCACTCAAAAAATTGATTCAAAGATTTGCAGTTTTATAAAATTCCTCTTACATTTGCACTCCCAATACGGGATATAAATTCCTTGTTAGCTCAGTTGGTTAGAGCACCTGACTGTTAATCAGGGGGTCCTAGGTTCAAGTCCTAGACAAGGAGCTTAATATTATAAAAAGACCGCAGTAGCATCGTTGCTTGCGGTCTTTTTTTGTGCTCACGTACAAAAGTACGCTGCGCCAAAAAAAACCTTAGCGCCTTGCTCCTACGGATTTTAATAATATTACATTCTTGCACGGGGAGGCAAAAAGCCTTGCATCTACAGCCTTTTATCAATTTTAGAATGGCAAATATTTGGGGCGGAGTGAAACGCGTTCATCTTGCACAAGCCTTAGCGCCTTGCTCCTGCGGCTTTTAATAATATTATATTCTTGCACGGGGAGGCAAAAAGCCTTGCATCTACAGCCTAAAAAAAGCGGGCCTTATATTATAGGCCCGCTCTCAATTTTACATAAAATCTTATCAACTATTCGGTATAGCCGGGATTTTGCTGAAGTTCGGGATATATTAGTCTTTCGGTATGCGAAATAGGAAGAACTATTTGATAGTTGCTCCAGGTAAGTGTTTCCGGACAACCGGCCGAAACTGCAAAATTATAACCGTCACTGTCTTTTCTTATGATTGATTTACCCAAACGCATTTGGTCAAAGAATCTGTGGCCTTCGCCAATGAACTCTTTTCTTCTTTCGATTTGAATTAAATCGTCAGTTGCGGTAATATCAGAAACAGAAGGATTTGCTCTTTTCCGGATAGCATTCAAATAAGTACTGGCTTTGGCAATGCCTGCAGTACCTTTTAAAGCACCTTCTGCAGCAATCAGATATGCTTCGGCTAACCTTAGAAGGCGAGGATTATTCAGCCTGAAGTTTGTTCCGTTGTTGCCGGGGAATTTTGCTAACCAGGCCTTAGAGACTTCGTATTTTGAATCGTACCTTACAAATTGTGCACGAACATCACCAGGTTCCGATTTTATAAGATTAACCCAGGAAACTGT
>JAAXVX010000369.1 GCA_013335275.1 Bacteroidales bacterium | reverse complement strand
ATACAGGTGGGTTCCCAACAGGAGGGCTATCATTGGCCATCCCCAAAGAAACGAGCTCACCTGATTGACAATGGCTGTGAAGTTTTCCATGAGTTAATCCGGGTTAAGAAAAATTTAGATTTTTTTAGTCTTGTTTAAGTAGGTATCTTTGCAAAGTTAAAAATTTCCGCTAAAGTTGTAAGGTTGAAAAAACATATTTACATAGCCCTCGCCTCTATTTTCATTGGATTGGGCGTAATCGGAATTATCCTGCCCCTGCTCCCTACAACTCCGTTTCTGCTCACGGCAGCCTATTTCTACATGAATTCTTCATATAAACGATTAAGATGGCTCCTCAACAACAAATACTTAGGCCCATATATCCGTTCATATTTATCTAAAGAGGGAATTCCTCTGCGTCTGAAAATAAGAACCATAACTCTTTTGTGGTTCACTCTTGGTGCAACGATTATTTTTGCCACCGAAAAAATGCATGTGCGCCTTATTTTAATCGCAATAGGCATTGGGGTGACAATTCACCTCCTCATTAAAAAGACAAAACACGGAAGCATATAAAAAGAAGGTGCCCCTTTCAGGACACCTTCGCACACATAAATAACTAAAATGTACCCCTTCAAAGAAGAGATGCATTCTCCCTACAAAACCTCTTTTATCGCGGCAATTGCCTTGTCATAGTTTGGTTCGTCTACAATATCTTTGGTTATCTCTTTATACTTAATAACTCCCTTTTTGTCGATAACCACAACACCTCTGGCCAGCAGTTGATTTTCCTTTATTAAGAAGCCATACTCAAGACCAAAATTTGAGAATTTGAAATCCGACAGAGTGTGGATGTTGTTAATACCTTCGGCAGCACAAAAACGGCCCAAAGCAAAAGGCAGGTCCTTAGACAATGTAAGAATTACAACATCTTTTGAAAGTTCAGTTGCCTTTTTGTTAAAAGTCCTTGTCTGCGTTGCACATACAGGGGTGTCAATTGATGGGAATACGCTTAATATTACCACCTTACCTTTAAAGTCCGATAATTTTACATCCGCGAGAGTGTTGTCCGAAGCAACAATTTCCGGAGCTGTATCTCCTACTTTTACCTGATTGCCAAGTAGTGTAAGTCCGTTTCCTTTTGCGGCAAATATGCCCTTTGTTTCTATTAATCTAAGGTCTTTCATTATTGATATTATTATAGATTTTATTTTATTGCTGATTATAATATTTAAAATTCATTTATTCTCTAACAAAATTGGTCATGAAATGTTTAGATTTGTATACTAAAAGGTAGAAAAAATGAAATATTATATGAAAAGAAAATTATTGCTGTTTTTAACTATTGCAATTCTATCTCCTTCGGTATTTTCATCATGTACTCCTGAAGAAGTAATAACGGTAGTTACGGAAAAACAAAAACAGTACAACTACGTGAGCGAAATGATGCATGACATTTACTATTGGTATAAAGATGTTCCTGCGACTATAAATGCAACTAATTATGTAACAATTTTCGATTATTTCGATGCGCATCTTGTGAGCCAGGACAGATGGTCATGGATGATGACGGGCGCAGACTATCTTGACAACAAAGCCGGTACATCTACAAGCTACGGGGCTTCATACGCTCAGGCAATCGATTATTACAACGATTACGGAATTCGCGTGAGATATGTTTTTCCAAATACCCCTTTATCTGAAAATGGCGTTAAACGCGGATGGGAATTGACTCATCTCAATGGAACTCCTGTTATGGATCTTGTTCGGTTGAATACTTTTGATACAGAAATGGCAAAAACAACAAATTCATTTACCTTTAAAGACCTGGCCGGTGTTTCAAAAACCTTTACTGCCAGCTCAAGAGTTATCTCTACCCGCTCATTCCTGAAAGCAGAAGTAATTACCTCTGCAGAATTTCCCGGGCTCCCGCGTCCTGTCGGATACTTTAAC
>JAAXVX010000368.1 GCA_013335275.1 Bacteroidales bacterium | reverse complement strand
TGTAAACCAGAATTCATTCCAGGCATGGAAAGATGCAGATTTCAAGGGTATTGGCAGAAAAACCCAATGGAATAACGAAAGAAGAAATACAGTTCTGGACTTCTACCTTAATTATACAAAAGAGGTTCCTTCAATTAAATCAAAATTCGATTTAATGGGAGGCTATTCATGGCAGCATTTCTACTCAAAAGACTATAGCAAGGAACTTTCAAATCATCTGACAAATCCTGTAGTTAAAAAAGAGACCACTTTTCCTACTGAAAACTATCTGATCTCTTTCTATGGCCGTTTTAACTATACTCTTCTTGACAGATATCTCCTTACTTTCACGCTAAGGGATGATGCGTCGTCAAGATTCTCTCCATCTACAAGATGGGGTCTGTTCCCTTCTGCAGCATTTGCATGGCAGATAAACAAGGAGTCATTCCTGAGAGATTCAAAAACCGTCAGCGATTTGAAACTCAGATTAAGCTATGGGGTTACCGGTCAGCAGGATCTTGGTCTTAATGACTATCCTTATATTGCTTTGTACAATCAGTCTACAATTTATTCAAATTATATGTTCGGCTCTACATTTTATCCGCTTTTGAAGCCGACCGGATATGACGAAAACATTAAATGGGAAGAGACAACATCATATAATGCCGGAATTGATTTCGGTTTTATGAAAAACAGAATAACTGCTTCGGTTGATGTATATTTCAAACAGACAAAAGACCTTTTGAATGAAATAGACGTAGCTGCAGGTACAAACTTTGCAAATAGGATTGTTACAAACGTGGGAAATCTGGAAAACAGAGGTATAGAGTTAAATATTAACGCAACACCTATAGACAGAACCGATTTTGTATGGGAATTTGGAGTAAACGGAACATGGAACAATACCGAAATCACTAAACTTACTGCAAATAACAATCCTGATTATGTGGGTATACCTACAGGCGGAGTCGCATCAGGTACAGGCGGAACAATTCAGATGCACAGTGTGGGTCACGCACCTAATACCTTCTATACATATCAGCAGGTTTATGATGTTAATGGAAAACCTATTCAAAATCTGGTTGTCGACAGAAATAAAGACGGACAGATTACAGAAGCTGACCGTTATCTGACAAGCTATAGCCCGGCTCCAAAATATTATTTTGGCTTTAGCAACATGTTAACATACAAAGATTTTGATTTTGGTTTCAACCTTCGTGCAAATATCGGAAACTACATGTTTAATGATTTTGCCGGCGGTAATTCAACAACATCAAATTTTTCAAATCAGGGATTCCTTACAAACATGGTTGATGTAGTAAACAGGACAGGATTTACAAGACCAAGCACTCCTCAGCAGATTAAATCTGACTATTTCATTGAAAATGCATCCTTCCTGAGAATGGATAACATTACATTAGGATACAATTTTGATAAAATGTTCTCAACAAGGATGAAAGGACGGCTTGCCTTCTCTGTTCAGAATGCATTTGTCATTACTAAATACTCGGGTCTCGATCCTGAAGGATGGGGCATAGACAATAACATATGGCCAAGACCTCGTGTTTATACATTAGGATTAAACTTAACTTTCTAAAACACGATTTATAATGAAAAAAATTAAAATATTAGTAACTGTTCTATCTCTTTCACTATTTGCCACATCGTGTTTGAAAGATTTAGATACAAAACCGCTGGATGAGAAAACATTTACGGTTGATAAGGCTTATGCCGATCAGGCTGCATACAAGCAGGGCCTTGCAAAAATATATTCTGTTATGGCTGTTTCGGGGCAAGATGGTTCCGGCAGTACAGACATTACAGGTCTTGACCCTGGTAACTCTCAATTTTTAAGAAGTTTATGGAATGTTCAGGTTGTTACTACCGACGAATGTAAAAACGGCTGGGGTAACGACTCCTGGGTTCCGGAAATGAACAATAACACATGGAGTAATATA
>JAAXVX010000090.1 GCA_013335275.1 Bacteroidales bacterium | reverse complement strand
CGGCAAAAGGAAAATTTGAGTCCCGATTTTTGATAGTTGTAGACACCGAATCTTTCTCGGCCGCAAAGGCAGAAATTCTGGATTACAAATCGGTTCTTGAAAGCGAGGGCCTTGGAGCGGTAATATTGGTTGGAGAATGGAGCAATCCCGAAATCCTAAGATCGGAAATAAAAGAACTCTATTCCCGGAAACCAGTTATGGAGGGTGCCGTATTCATTGGAAAAATACCAATTGTACGAGTTCAGAACTTTCAGCATTCAACTACCGCATTCAAGATGGACGAAGAGAAATTTCCCATTGACGAGTCTTCGGTAACTTCGGACAGATACTACGACGACCTTGATCTGGAATTTGAATTTATGCAGCAGGATGCAAAAAATCCCCTGATATTTTACTATCGCATTAAAGAGAGTTCTCCACAGATTATTATGAGCGACTTCTATTCTGCGAGAATGATGCCTCCCTCAGACATGGGTATTGAGCCAGGCCTCCTGCTAAAGAGGTACCTAAAGAAAGTTGTTGCAGCACATAAGGAGAGCAATCCCCTGGACCAACTTGTAATTTTCAACGGACACGGATACAACTCGGATTGTCTTACTGCCTGGCAGAATGAGCAGTTTGCGATAAAGGAGCAAATTCCTCTTGCATTCAAAACGTCAAAAGGGAACGGATTTTATAACTTCCGTCAGGCTCCTTTCATGAAGTACAAACTTTATGAAAAATTGCAGCAAAGTGGTACCGATTTGTTTATATTCCATGAACACGGCGATTTTCATATTCAGTATATAAATGGAGATTATCCGGCACCTAACGACCTGGAAATCACAAATCCTGTATTTGACAAGAACAAGGCATCGGATAAAATTGGTCCAATGAGTGCCATGGCGGCATCTCTCAGACACTCATACCGAAAGTATAAGGGAGAGAGAGCGGCCAAATTTAAAAAGGAACTGATTGAGGAATATGGCTTTACCGAGGAGTTTTTTAACAAAAGCACTCTTGACTCACTCAGAGTACAGGACTCGATTTTTGCAGCTGATATTAACATTGGCCTGAGTGATCTTCGCAAGATAAGAATGCAGCCAAGATTATCAATCTTTGACGCATGCTACAACGGTTCGTTCCACAGACCAGGATATATAGCAGGTTATCATGTTTTTGGAGAGGGGAACACAATTGCTGCACAAGGTAATACCGTGAACGTTCTTCAGGACAAGTGGTCACTTGAATTGCTGGGATTACTGGCAGAAGGTGCAAGAATTGGTTTCTGGCAAAAAGAGTTTCAATATCTGGAATCCCACCTTATTGGCGACCCGACATATCAGTTCGCCCAGTTAGGCTCAAAGGAGGCAAAAGTGCTTAATACCAGATTAGCCACAAAAGGCGGAGAGCTGTCTGCGTGGAAAAGCTACCTTAAGTCAAACAAGGTCAACGAGCAAACAATTGCAATCAAGCAACTGTCAAAGATTCCGTCGAAAGACTTTTCTTCACAAATGCTAAAGTTGTTCAGGGAAAGCAAGCACTACAGTGTTAGGATGGAAGCATTGAAAAGGCTGCTGGACATAAGAGACGCAAACTCAATTGAGGCAGTTCGACTGGGTTTGGACGACCCCTATGAGCTCATACGAAGATTCTCGGCCAGGTTTGCCGCCTATTACGGCGATAATGTATTCATAGCCCCTCTTGTGAACATAGTTATCTTTTCAAACGAGAGCCAGCGGGTACAGTATGCGGCACAAAGTTCGCTCCAGATGTTTGACATAAATGAAGTGGTGAAAGAGATAGAGAACCAGGTAAATGCTTCTAACCTTACAGACAAGCAGGAGACAATCAAAAACCTGAGCGAATACTACAAAGGGCAACAGAGAGCACAGGATAAATCGCTCAAGACAATTTTGGACAAATCGGCAAAACCGGAGAATAGACTTTTTGCAATCAGGGGCCTGAGGAACTATAACAATCACAAGCAGGTAACGAGCCTTTTGCCAATGCTTAAAGACACATCCGACGATCCGGATCTGAGAGCTGCACTTGCCGAGGCACTTGGCTGGTTCAACCTGAGCATACACAAAGATGTGATTTTGAATACTCTCAACGATGTATACAAAGAGAGCTCCATATCTGAAAAACTCAAGGCAGAAGTGCTTCAAAGCATTAAAAGAATGTAACAGCGAAGCAAAATCTGTATAGAGGTAACAACAAAAAACACAAACCTTCCCTGGAAGAGTTTGTGTTTTTTATTTTATGCAGAGTGTCGGTTAAACCGGCTTCTGAGCTGTTGTTATTCTGCTATTTTAAATCCCCAGTCAATGCCTTTCATTGTTGCAGGCACACCTGTTTTCATCCATACAGGCATTGGAGCACCTTTAAGAAAGTGGTCAAAGAACTGAGATAGCCTAATGCTGAGATCTTTTGCATTTACCCTGTTGCCAAGGTTGTGCGATTCGTTGTTGTACTGAAGCATCCACGCCGGTTTTCCGAGTCTTCGCAATGCAGTAAAATACTCAATACCCTGATACCACGGAACTGCCTCATCTGCATCGTTTGACATTATCAGCACCGGAGTCTCAATCTTGTCTGCATGGAACAAAGGAGAGTTCTCTATGTACAGGTCAAGATCTTCCCAAAGAGTTTTTCCGATTCTGCTCTGAGTATGCTCATACTGGAACTGGCGAGAAACGCCGGAACCCCAGCGTATTCCTCCATACGCACTGGTCATGTTTGATACCGGAGCACCGGCACCGGCAGCTTTCCACTTGAACACCTGAGGTTGAGTTATCATATAAGCAACCTGGTAACCACCCCAACTCTGACCCTGAATTGCAATGTTGTCTCTGTCTACCCATGAGTTCTTGCAAAGCATTTCAACACCCGGGACAATACAATCAAGTGCACTCTTTCCGGGATGACCTATCTGATAATAGATATCCGGAACAAATACCAGATAACCGTTGCTTGTGAAAAATGTAATATTAACCGTTGAGCGGCTTGGGGCAGGAGCCCTGTAGTAATATAGGTAATCACTTGTTTTTTCGTAGAAATAAACAATCATCGGATACTTTTTCGCCGGGTCAAAATTCTCGGGTTTATGAAGAATTCCCTCAACATCTAGTCCTGTTGCAGATTTCCACTTCACCAGTTCATTTGTGCCCCAGATATAGTCCCTCTGCTGAGGGTTTATGTCTGTATATTTCTGTTGAGTCTTGAAGTTATCTCTTGTTATCCATAATTCAGGCGATGTGGCAAAGTTATGTTTTACGTAGGTAATAACCGAACCATCCTTGGATCTTGTAAGATACATGAAATTGTAAGGTTCCAGTACCCATTTTTTCAAAACCGGTTTGCGCTTGTTCATCTCCTTTAAGTAGTAACCATTTTCCTTTGTAACGTTATCAAAAACAGAAAAATAGACTGTTTCTTTTGGTTTTATAGGAGTAAGCTTTACTCCCGGAGTCCCGGGAGGGAGGAGCATTTTGTCAAGACGTACAAGTCTAAACATCTTGTTCTCTTTTCTTCCGGTTCCTTCGGAGATATTTACAGATGGCTGCTCTCCTTTTGGATCGACCTGCCACACATCGTACCTGTCGTACAAGTATACCTCTTTGTCTCCTTCCGACCATCCGCCGTGTCCATATGAAGGGGCCATTTCCGGTGTGTCGTGAAGCTCATCTGCAAACGAAACTTCTACATCCTTTGCAATATTTCTGATAAGTCCCGACGCTGCTTCGTATGAATACCACTTACGGTCCGAGTTGTTGAACCAGATTAAATAGTTTCCGTCAAACGATGGGCTGACACTGCTTATAAATACATCCTTGAGAATAATCTTGCTGCTTCCGTCCTTTACAGAGACGATGTAAAGATCTCTGTGCGGATTGGCAGACCACTGAGATTCCATCTCATATCTTTTGTCAGATGCACAGTAACCCCAACTGGCCGACCATTCATCTGGCACATTAACTATTTCATAATCCTCAGTAGCGAGCTGAACAATAGCAGGCTCTCCGTTAAGCTCAATAGTACTCACATACGATTTTTTAATCTCCCTTTGTGCGTTCAACAGCTGGTATGGTTGAATGTAAGGTTCTGCATAGTGCCAGATATCAAGTTTTGCAACTTCCGAATCGACAATTGTAGTGTCTTTTTCGGGCATAACCGGCGAAATACCGAAGAACAATCTGTTTGCCGGTTCATCAAACTGAAGAGACCTGTTTTCGCTTATTTTCCAGTTTTGAGGAAGCCCTTTGGTTTTCAACCATGTATGATGGAATCGCAAAAAGTAAACTGCTCGGTCATGGATCAAAATTGAAAACCAAGACCGCTTTTGACAATTTTCCGGACGTCGAACACCGAGTTGGACATCAACCGCTCTTTGGCAACCTGAACCAGAGTTTGGAGAACGGAAAGAAGACCTCTGGGCGGGCAGTCGCCCCCCTTTCGGGCTCGTTTGAACGCAGCTGCCCGATAAATGTTGATGCCGGTTGCCTTGAGAAAGGCACAAAGGCGAACGGCCTTCAACCCTCTGACACGCTGATGTTTGACCCCGGTTCGTCGGTCAAACTGGGACATCGTGCCCTCGACGCCTGCCCGGAAGCGGTATTTTTCTATGAACTCCGGAGTGTTCTCGATAGTTCTGCGATGCGCCAGGCGCAAAGCCTTTTCATCATAGCGCAGATAGTGACCTCGACGGCCGGCCTTTACCGGACAATCCCCAACCAGAGGGCAAGCGGAGCATGTCTCGGAGTCAAAGACGGCACTGAATCGGCCCTTCTTCTTTTTGGTTCCTATCGGCGTATGCCCCCGGGGACAGGCAACCGGCTTTCCATCCCCGGAAAAGGTGAAATCACCGAGGGTGCACGGACCGTTGGGCGAAGAACCCATGCACGGAGACACTACGTCCACTCCCAGTTCCTTGGCCTTTTCACAGTTGTGGTCACTGCCGTAAAGGGAATCGGCAAGAACCTCATCGGGAGCCACCCCCCGCTCCCCCGTGGCCTCAAGGTATGGGATCACAGCGTTGGCATCGCTTTCATGAGCCGGCTCTACCTCGATATAGGTGATCAGGGACAGGGTCTCCGACTCCTCGTCTCTGCTGTAGGTTTCCGCCACCTGGACCTGGTAGCCCTTCCCCTTGTGGCCGTCGTAGGTCGCATCCGGGTCTGAAGGATTCTGGAGAGAATCCGATGCTACTTCCTTGTTGGCTTTGATGGTAACCTTCCTGGTGTCGGTGTCCGGGTCTTCCGTCACCAGGCATTGTTCCTTCAGAACCCTGACCATGAGCTGGTAGCTGCTCATCGCCGCCACCTCATTGCAGGAACCGAAGCGCTCGATCAGGGAAAAGAGGTCGTTTCCGAGGATCTCGAGGGTACGCGAAGACTCGGAGGGCTTTACCATGGAAAAGGTCGATCCCTCTTCCTTGCACAGATAGCGATCGGTGAACTCCCGACCCAACCCATCGAACAGATCCCGATGATGCCGCTTGAGATTGGTCAAAAACTTCTGAATGGTCTTTACAAAGATCCCGATGCGACCCAAATGGCGCATGTTGGAAAAGATGTGAACCGAGTCGAGACGCTGAAGGCTGTAGTCGGCATCAAAAACCTTTCCCAAATGATCCGCCACCCTTTCAAATACGGGTTGGTAGAGGTCGTGTTCGCTCATGATGTGGCGGATGCTCCAGATGCTCTTCGGGCATGCATAAGCGTCTTTGTCGGAATTGCCGGTGATGTCCAACGCATAATGCCACTGGATGTTGAACGCAAACTGATTGACGGTCTCTTCATCGGTGAGATCATGCATCTGCTGAAGAATCATGGCACCCATCATGGCCACCAGTTCGTTGGTGGGCCGCCCCATGTCTTCACTGAAGTGCCTGGCCAGCAGTTCCACCGGGAGAATGGGCCGCACGTGATCACGAAATGTTCCAGGCCAGGAGTTGTCCAACAACTTCTTGCGCTTCTGCCCGAGGTAGCCAAAGGGGTCGAACATGTAGCGGGTTTTGTGGTCTTTGATGCGTATCATCCCGTCTCCTGTTAACTATTTAAAATGACAGAACAATACTACCATAAACCCACTCCTGGCGCAAGAACAAAATGGCAGAATCTAAAACAATTTCATCATGTTGCATATTGTGAACTTTTTACGAAACCATCAATAGTGGAATGTTGTTGACTTCAATAAAGAAGATTTTGCTTTCTTCACCCTGGGTTTACCCGATCTCGCGGTTGGTCATCGGCCTGCTTTTTATCTGGGCGGGCGGGGTGAAACTGTTGGATCCCAAGGTTTTCGCGCGCAACCTTTCGCAGTATGGATTGGTGCCCGAAC
>JAAXVX010000089.1 GCA_013335275.1 Bacteroidales bacterium | reverse complement strand
TTGAAATAAATACCGGCATAAATGTTTTCCATTCTCTCATAACTCACGAGCTATTGTGGGAACCACGGCTCAGTATGGTTTTTCACCTGCCTCAGGGGCAAACTCTAAGCTTTGGAAGCGGATTGCATTCAAGACTGGAACCCCTTTCAATTTACAATTACAGCATAAAGGTTGATAAAACCCATCGGGACACAAAAAACAGCGATTTAAAAACAATTAAATCCCTGCATTTTACACTAGGCTTTAACAGGCAGTTTGGAGAAGATTTTAATATGGGATTTGAAATTTATTTGCAGTCTTTATTTGATGTCCCTGTGTCATCTTTAAAGACTAACCTTTACTCGGTTTTAAATGCTTCTTACGGACTGCCCGATATTATTCTGGAAAACAAGGGAAAAGGAATGAACAAAGGAATCGAGTTCACAATGGAGAAGGATTTCACCAGAAATTATTATTGCATGATGTCCGCATCAATATTTGATTCAAGGTACAGGGCTTCGGATGGAAACTGGTACAGTACATATTACAACAACGGTTACATTTTCAATTTTACAGGAGGCAAGGAATTTCCCGTCGGGAAAAGCAGGCAAAACACCCTTGGATTCAATATCAAGGCACTTTTACGCGGAGGATACAGATATACCCCTGTTGACGAGGCATTGACAATGAGCAGGAGAAGAATTATTTATGATATTTCCGAGACATACGGCAAACATCTCCCCTCCTATCAGAGAATCGATTTTGGAGTGAGCTACAGGGTAAACAAAAAAAACAGTGCATGGACATTTTTAATTGACGTACAGAACATTACAGACAGGCATAATGCAGTAAGAAAGAGATTTTCTTTTGCTTCCGGGAAAATCGTTGAAACTTATTCCAGAAGTGTTGGTCTTGTGCCTGTTGCATCTGTCAGGGTAGAGTTCTGAGTCAATACCGGATATTAAGCAACTATATTTTACTGATTTTTTCTACTTTTGTATTTAATTCAACTATAAAATGAGCGATGTTCTTCATCACGAATGCGGCATAGCACTTATCCGTCTGCTTAAACCAATAGAGTTTTATGAAAAGAAGTATGGTTCGTACCAGTATGGACTGAGCCGTCTTTACATTCTCATGGAGAAACAGAGAAACAGAGGTCAGGATGGTGCAGGAGTTGTGGGGGTAAAAATTGATATGCCTCCGGGATATAAATACATGGACAGGGTACGTTCATGCGAGGCAAACCCTATCCAGGATGTTTTCAATAAAATTCAGGAGCCTTTCACTGGTGAAGAGTCAAAAGGGAAAGATGCCTGCTGGGCAAAACAAAATCTTCCTTTTATCTCCGAGGTCTATCTGGGACACCTAAGATATGCCACATTCGGCAAAAACAATATTGATTTTGTACATCCTCTTAAAAGGTCAAGCAACTGGAGAAGCCGCAATCTTGCGCTTGCAGCCAACTTTAACCTTACAAATGTAGATGAGTTGTTTGACAGTCTCATAAAAGAGGGACAGCATCCCCGCAACTATTCAGATACTGTCACTCTACTTGAAAAAGTCGGTTTCTTTCTTGACGACGAAATTCAAAACCGTTACAGGCTATACAGAGATGAGGGTTATTCAAAGCAGGATATTTCTCCGATGATTGAGAAAAACCTTGACTGGGCCGGAGTTCTCTCCAAAAGCAGTGCCGATTGGGATGGCGGATATGCGGTTGCCGGAGTCGTAGGACACGGAGATGCTTTTGTCATGCGCGATCCCTGGGGAATAAGACCTGCATACTACTACGCTGATGAAGAAGTCGTTGTGGTAGCATCGGAAGGATCCGTAATAAGAACAGCTTTTACCGTTGATGATACCAACATTCGGGAAATAAAGCCAGGATATGCCCTGATTATAAAAAAAGACGGATCTGTAAGCGAGGAACTTGTGCGGGAACCAAAGAAAAGAAGCAGTTGTTCTTTCGAAAGAATATACTTTTCAAGGGGGAACGACAGAAATATTTATAAAGAGAGAAAAAAACTGGGAGAATTGCTCACCCCTCAGCTTATAACTGCTATAGACGGA
Source organism: Bacteroidales bacterium (assembly GCA_013335275.1). Taxonomy (GTDB): domain Bacteria; phylum Bacteroidota; class Bacteroidia; order Bacteroidales; family UBA932; genus Bact-08. Next base: position 4,272 of record JAAXVX010000089.1, on the reverse strand, counting down.
GACCTGGACAATACCGTTTTTTCTTTTATCCCCAACACTGCCGAAACTTCATTTTACGGAATGGTCAAAGGCATTCAGAAGTACATGGTAGAAGAGAAAAAAAGACAGATTAAAGCCGGGCGGGCAACGTGGAGCGAGGAGACTTTGTCGGAGATAATTTCAAAAGAGCCAAGAGTAGAGAAAATAGTAATCAAGGATGCAAAATTCAGAACATTCATCTCTTCCGACGACGGAAGGGACGAAATGGTGGGCCATGTATATGACGTTACATACGGAGCAGTAAAAGAGAGCGACAACCTTATCGTGATTGACGACTCAATTGTTCGCGGAACAACTCTTAAAAAAAGTATTCTCCGCATACTGGACAGCCTGAATCCGAAGCGGATAATTATTGTCTCATCGGCACCTCAGATTCGCTATCCCGACTGTTATGGAATAGACATGAACCGGATGGGTGAGTTCGTTGCATTCAATGCTGCAATTGCACTTTTAAAAGAGAGAGGAATGCAGCATATAATTGACGAGATTTATCGCAAATGCAAAACTCAGGAGGGATTGCCAAAAGAGAACTATGTAAATTTTGTCACAGGAATATACGAGCCATTTACTTATGAAGAGGTTTCAGGGAAGATTGCCCAACTGGTAAAAAGCGACAGGATTAAGGCTGAAGTAGTTGTTGTTTTCCAGACTGTTGAAAATTTACACGAGGCTTGTAAAGAAAATAGCGGAGACTGGTATTTTACAGGCAACTACCCTACTCCGGGCGGCAATAAGGTTGTAAATACTGCTTTCATTAACTGGATGGAGGGAAGGAACGAGAGATCTTATTGACATCAAAGAGAATTTTTAATAACTTGCCATACATTTCTAAATGAGAGTCACTCATGGTAAAGTCTAAATTCCTATTGTTTGTCCTTACGGCATTTTTATTTGCATGCACCCATGGTAAAAATCCGTCAGGAGAACCAGTATCCGGGCCAATCACAATTGAGGCGAATGGATATATTGTTCCAAAGGACAGTCTCTCAAGTCCGGAAACGGTTCCTGCAGAAAAACCAATAACAGTAAGAGTTGGAAAATTAGCAGAAACTCAGGAGATCTCTAATATCCATCCTGCAAAAAAACCTGAAATATATACTCCCTCAGAGCCTGCAGTCAAGGTTTATAAAGAAAGCACACCGGAATTTAATGGCTCAGCCGCAGCTATTGGAAAAACAGTATTCTGTAAAGCTCCTGAAATGGTTCTGGTAAAAGAACCCTATGTTAAGGATATCAATCCTCTTAATTTCAGTAATTTCAGCAAATTGCAGGGATTGAGACACGATCAGATCCGAAGTATCATTCAGGATCAAATGGGAAATATCTGGCTGGGTACCGATGATGGTCTTACCAAATACGACGGAAAATATTTTTTCCATTATACTACAGACCAGGGTTTGAACAACAACCTTATTTTATCACTTTTTCATGACTCAAAGGGGAATATCTGGTTTGGAACTTTCCGGGGCGGAGTAACAAGATATGATGGCAGATATCTCACAAATTTTTCAACTGAAGGAGGACTTATTAACGATGTAGTCAATTGTATTTATGAAGACAAAGAAGGTAATTTCTGGTTTGGAACAGGTGGCGGTGCAGTGAAATACGATGGAAAGAATTTTACAAATTATACTGTTAATGAAGGCTTGTCCAACAATGATGTACGTTCTGTTATTCAGGACAATTCCGGAAACATATGGATTGGGACAAATGGCGGAGGATTCTCGGTTTTCGATGGAAAAACATTTGTTAATTACACAGATAAAGAGGAATCTGCTCTAAATAACATAAGCACATTGTTTAATGACAAAGACGGCAATATATGGGTAGGTACAGCCAGCCGCGGAATATTAAAATCCGACGGATCAGCTTTTGTCCATTACACTGTTGAAAATGGTCTTTGCAGCAATTCTACAAGAACAATCACTCAGGATAGTGAAGGCAATATTTGGGTGGGGACAACAGACGGCGGCGTATCAAAATTTGACGGTAAATTTTTCATTAATTACTCTTTGGCAGAAGGTTTGAATTCAAACTATATCCGCAGTATTTTACAGGACAGCTATGGAAATATGTGGTTTGGAACAAGGGGAGCCGGGCTTACCCGGTTTGATGGCGATATTTTTTCTCATTATACAGAAAACGAGGGTCTCAGCAACAGCAGAGTAATGAATATTCTGGAAGACAAATCTGGTACACTGTGGTTCGGAACATTTGGTGGATATGTTACAAAATGCACAACAAGAGAAATTGATGGTGTAAAAACCAGATTCTTCTCCCAATTCGGCAAAGATCAGGGATTATTAAGCAGCCGGACCTACAGCCTGATTCAGGACAAATCCGGAAACATCTGGTTTGGAACAGACGGAGGCGGTGTTTCTGTGTTCGATGGTAAGGTTACTGCTACATTCACAAAAGAACAGGGATTATGTGATAACGCAATCAGAAAAATATATGAAGACAGGGATGGAAATTTGTGGTTTGCGTCTTATGGTTCCGGCATTTCAAAATTTAACGGTACATCCTTTACAAATTTTTCAAAGGAAGATGGCATAAACAGTAACAGCGTATTGAGCATTCTGCAGGATAGAAAAGGTAATATCTGGTTTGGAACAGATGGCGGCGGTATTACCTGCTTTGATGGTAAAAACTACATTCAGTACACAAAAAAACAGGGATTCTTCAGCAATACTGTGTACAGTATAATTGAGGATGAAAATGGCATCCTCTGGTTTGGTACAGGAGGAGACGGTCTGGTACGGTATGACGGAAAAACATTCGTCAGATACGCCGGAGAGAGCGGGCTCAACAATAATCATGTCCTTAGCTTATTTCAGGATTCCAACAAAAACATATGGGCGGGAACCCGTTTTGGAATCAATATCCTAAAAACAGAAAAACTGAAACATATTCAAACCAGCACCGATGGCCTTCTTTTTAAAAGTTACAATTATGAAGACGGATTCATTGGAATAGGATGCAATCTCGGAGCAATTACAGAAGATAAAGACGGTACTGTATGGATTGGTACAAATGACCGCCTTACTGCCTTCCACGGAGAGAGGGAAAAAAACGGGCCCGCTTCTCCAAATCTTCAGATAACAAACATTCAGCTTTATAATGAAAATATCCCATGGACAGAGCTGGCAGAAAATCAGGATACTTCCCTTTTATTGCATAATGGTGTCACTGTTGGAAAATTTAAATTTACCGGAATTTCAAAATGGAGCGGGATTCCTGAAAATCTGAAACTCTCACATAAAGACAACTACATCACATTCAACTTTACAGAAATTGCCCAGACACAAATCAGAAAAATAAGATATCAGTACAAACTTGACGGCCTTGATAAAAACTGGAACTATCCTACTGACCGGACAGAAGTATCTTACGGAAACCTGAGTTCAGGTAAATATGCTTTCAGAGTAAAGGCAATAAACAGCGAAGGTGTCTGGAGTAACGAGGTCAGTTATGAGTTTTCAATATTGCCCCCATGGTGGAACACCTGGTGGTTCTACCTTTTGCTCACTATATTTGCCATACTGTCAATTTACAGTTTAATTAAATACAGAGAAAGACAATTAACTCACGATAAACAGCAGCTTGAAGCGAAAGTAAGTGAACAGACACACGAACTCACAGACAAAAACAAAGAACTTGAGGTTATTAACCTTGAAAAGGACAAGTTGTTCTCAATTATCGCACATGACCTGCGGGGTCCGTTCAGCACGTTTTTGGGTCTTACCCAGATAATGGCGGAAGAGCTCACTACCTTTACAATGGATGAGATAAAAGAATTCGCCGTTAGCATGAATACATCTGCGACCAACCTTTTCAACCTGCTTGAAAATCTTTTGCAATGGTCCAGAATGCAGCAATCGGCAGTTCCATTCAATTCCAAGCCTGTCAATTTAATCTCTTTGTTGGAAGAAAATATGGCTTTGCCGTTTCAGGCAGCAAAAGAGAAAGGGATTGAACTAACATATGATATTCCCGGTGATATAAATTTCAATGCCGACAGCAACATGTTGCAGACTATTATCAGGAACCTTGTTTCAAATGCAATTAAATTCACGGATAAAGGTGGAAAGGTGGTTCTTTCGGCAAAAACATGCAATGATAAAAGCATCGAAATATCTGTTAAAGACAATGGAATTGGAATGTCAGAAACCGTTATAAATAACCTTTTCCATTTGAATGCAGAAACTAACAGGCCGGGCACAGCCGGAGAGC